>NZ_BAAHXB010000036.1:0-48439 GCF_054657215.1 Endothiovibrio diazotrophicus | reverse complement strand
CCAACGCACCTCCACCACGCCGCCACTCACCCTCACCTCCGGCCCGGCGATCAGCGCCGGCGCCTGGAGGTCCGCCGCGACCGGCGTCTGGAAGGTGATCGGCGCGGCCTGCGCCCGATTCCCGGCGCCGTCGCTGGAGGAGGCGGTCAGGCGATAGGCGGTCCCCGGGGTGAGACCGGTCAGCACCAGCTGGTGATCGAAGCGTTGGACCAACTCGGCCGCCGTCCGTCCCTCGCCACCGGCGGCCGGGGCGTAGGCCACCCGGCTGTCGGCGATCTCGTCGGTCCGCCAGCGGATCACCGCCCGGTCGAGCGCCAGATAGAGCGCGGCGGGCACCTCGACGAACTGCGGTGGCGTGACATCGGCCTGCGCCGGGGTGGTGAAGCCGCCGCCGGCGGCCCGCCGCTCGCCGGCGATGCTCTCGAAACGCACCGGGTTGCCGGCCAGATCGCAGGATTGGATCAGGAAGGAGTGGGCCGCGCCGGGAGTGAGGCCGGTGAGGGTCACCCGGTGCTCGCGCTGCCGGCGACCGTCGCCCAGGGTGCGGTCGGTGGCGCCGCCGAGCCCGTAGGAGACCACCCCGTCGGTGGGCTCGTCGGTCACCCAGAAAAGGGTGGCGGAGGTGGCGTCGGCGCCGATCACCTGCGGCGTCTCCAGCAACAGCGGTGCCGCGGTATCGGGGAGTGCCGCACTGCGGAAGGTGGCGAGCGCCGACGTCCAGCGGTTGCCGGCGCTGTCACTGGAGCTCGCCCGGAAGTGGTAGAGGGTGTCGGCGGCGAGCCCGGTGAGCTGCACCGAGTGCTGGACGGTCAAACGACTCTCGGTCGCCCGTCCGTCGAGGGCATCGGCGGCGGTGCCGAAGGCCACCACCCCGTCGGCCGGCTCGTCGGTTCGCCACTGGATCAGCGCCGAGTGATGGGTCAGCCCCACCACCCGCACCTCGCCGATCAACATCGGCGGGGTGACGTCGGCGGCGGCCAGGGTGGTGAAGGTGAACGGGGTGCCCAACGTCGGCCCGTTGCCCTGCGCATCGGAAGAGGAGACGGTCACCTGATAGGCAGTGGCTGCGGCCAGTCCGGTGAGGGTCACGCTGTGGCGGGTGAGCGGACGCTCATCGCTGAGCACCTGATAGTGGACACCGTCGTTGAACGAGACGCCGCTGGTGGCAGGCTCGTCGGTCTCCCACTCGACCATCGCCTCGCGATCGCTGATGCCGGTGACGATCGGCCCGGCGACGATCACCGGGGGTACGGTATCCGCCGCCGCCAGGGTGGTGAAGGTGACCTCCGCACTCTGCGTGGGGCCGTTGCCGAGGGCGTCGCTGGAGCCGACCGTGAGCGCATAGGTGGCGGCGGGGGAGAGCCCGCTGAGACGGAAGCGGTGCTCGACGGCATACCCGCCGTCCCGCGCCCACACGCTGCCGTCGGCGGCGAGGACGACGCCGTCGGCCGGCTCGTCGGTGCGCCACTCCACCGTCGCCTGATCGGCGCCGATGGCGGTGATCACCGGCCCTTCGATGATCACCGGCGGCGTGCGGTCGGCCTGCTCGCCGGTGCGGAAGGCGACCGTCGCGGTGACCGGGCCGTTGCCGGCCGCATCGCTGGAGGAGACGTCGGCGACATAGTCGGTGGCGGGGGCGAGACCGGTAAGGGTCACGCTGTGGACGGTGGAGAAGGCGCCCTCCTCGGCATGGGCGGAGCCGGCGCTGACCGCGCCATCGGCCGGTTCGTCGGTAAGCCACTCGATCACCGCGCTGGTGGCGCCGATCTGGCGGGCGTGAGGGCCGGAGAGGATCCGCGGAGCGGTCTGATCCAGATGCTGGAGGATGATGTCGTTGCGGGTCGCCCCGGTGATTTCGACACCGGGCACCACGGTATCGAGAAAGCCGCTGTCGGCCGGCGGATAGATCTTGAACTGATAGCTGCGGCCGGCCAACCCCAGGCGATAGGAGCCGTCAAGCGCGGAGGTGATCAGCTCGCCGCTCGTCCCGTCCGGGTAGTAGTCCCTCAAATAGCGACCGTCCGCGGAGGAGTCTCCGTTGGCGCTCACGCCGACTCCCGGCACCGGCACGCCGTTGCCGTCGGTGGTGAAGCCCGCCACGGTGTAATAGGGGGGCAAGACGATATCCTGGACCGTGTCGCCCGTGAGCGTCAGTGACTGATAGCGGTGGTAATAGAAACGGCCGGAGGTCACCACGGTATCGTCACTGACCCGGGACTTGCTCAGCATGAAGGCGTACGGCCCGGGGGCGGCCGAAAAGCGGTATCGGCCATCGGCACCGGTAACGTCGTAGTCGATCAGCGTGGGGACCGCTCCATCGGCGTAGAGGCCCACCCAGACGCCGGCCACCGGGGTCGTGCCGTCGGCGGCGAGGAGCGTGCCGCTGAGTTCGACCGGCCCATCGACCGGCAGATCCACGGCGGGCTCGTCGCCGAGGGCGAAATCGACGAGGCGCGTGGTCGCCAGCGCCCCCCCCGCGGGAGGTTCCAGGGTGAGCTGGTAGGCGGCGGGGAGCGTAGTGAACGAGTAGCTCCCGTCGCTCCCGGAGTGTACCGGGCAACCCTCGGCGCCGAGGGTGACGGTATAGGTGACGTAATCCTCGGTATACCAGCGTGCCGTCGCCTGAATACCCACCCCCGCCACCGGCGTACCGCCGTTCACGGTGTGGCCGGATACCGTCTGCATCGCGGGGAGGGCAACGTCCAGGGTGGTCTCGCCGGAGACGCTGAAGTTGTGGTAGCGGTCGATCAATAGAGCGGTGGGCGCCGCCAGATTGCCGCCGGCACAGGCGCTCCGCTCGATCGACAGCGCATAACTGTCCGGTGCCAGATCGACGCTGTAGCTGCCGTCCGCGGCGGTGGTCACGCTGGCCACCCGCACCCGTCGGTAGCGCTCTTCGATATGGATCTGGAAGTTGTCCGCCGGGGTGACCCCGTCCGCCGCGGTGAGCACGCCGTGGACCCGCACGCCATCATGCACCACCAGGTCCAGCGGCCCCCCATCGACGACCGCGACCTGCGGGTGGACCGTGTAGGCGGGCGTCCCGCCGGCAGGCGGGATCAACTGGATCCGGTAGTCGGCCGGCAACAGCGTCAGCTCGTAGCTGCCATCGGTTGCGGAAAAGCGGGGACAGCCGTCGTCACCCTCACGTACGCCATAGGTTCCCAAGTCGGTCTGCCCCGAGGCGAGGCTGCTGATGCGCACGCCGGCGAGGGGATTGCCGGCCTCGTCCACGGTGCGGCCGCGGAGGGTCAAAAACGACGGCAGGGAGAGATCCCGTTGGGTGTCTCCGGCGACGCTGACCACCTGCCAGTCGGCCAGTTGGAAGAAGCCCGGCGTGCCCACCCCCCCGGTGGCGGCGCACGCCTCCTTGTCCACCTTCACCCGGTAGTCGGCCGCATCCACCTGGAAGCGGAATGCACCATCGGGGCCGGTGGTCAGTTGCCCCGCCAAGCTGCGGGTGGCCGCGTTGTAGAGCGTCAGCCGGATGTTCTTCGCCGGGGTGACCCCGTCGGCGCCGAACAGCGTTCCGCTCCACACGGCGTGGGCGGCGAGGAGGAAGACGTTCTGCGTGGCGTCCCCGTCGCTCACCGCCACCGCATCCACCTGGGACGCCTGATAGGCGCTGCCGGCGGGCGGCACCACCGTCAGGCGGTAGCTCCCGACGAGTCCCGTCACCGCATAGCCGCCGTCCCCGCCGGTGGTCACCGTGGCGACCAGCGATCCGCTCGTCGCGTCGCGCACCTCGACCTGCGCCTCCGGCAGCGCCTGCGCCCCGCCGAAAACGGTGCCGCTCAGGGTATGGGCCAGGCCCGGCGCCCCCCACAGCAGTCCACACAACAACCCGACCAAGCGAAAAGCCGACCAACGCGCGTCCATGAGGTTCCCTTCCATCTCCGGGACCGCCCGACCCGCGCAATCGCGAAAATCAGCCGATCATGCTAAGGATTTTCCTCAATTATCGGCACGAACGTATGTTCGGTTCCAGAACATAAATGGTGATTTGGAGCCCGGAATTTTCCTACGGGTTTTTACTAGCCCGCATTTTTCACCAGTCTCCGTAGCGAGGGCACCGAGATCCCGCTGTGACGGGGCGCGCGGACCGGAGGGTGACGATGGCATAGCTGACACTATGTTGAGGAGCCCGGAGGGAGCACGCCCCGTCACAGCGGGAAGATCGGCGGCCGCAGTAGGAGACTGGTGAGAAAGGCGGGCTAGAGGGAAAGAATCCGCGCGACCAGCTCGCCGTCGGCCGGAGTGAGGCCGTGGCCGGCCGGCGTGAGGTAGAGGGTGGCCCGACCGCGCAGGGCGGGAACCTGGTTGAGGTCCTGACTGAAGGCGGGGACCAGGGCGTCGCCCCCCTGGCGCACCACCGCGTAATAGGCGATGTCGGGGTGGGGCTGGCGGTTGAGCCAGTCGGTGAGATTGCCCGGCGCGACGGGGGTCAGATCCACCAGGGCGGCGCGGGAGTCGCGCAGGTAGCGGTAGCTGCCGCCCCCCACCATCTCCTTGAGGAAATCGACCCCGGGACCGGGACAGAAGAAGGGCCGCCCCTCGGCCACCTCCAACCCCTGCAGGGCGCGCCCGGTGCCCAGATTTGGGGTGGCGATGGTGATCAGGGTGTCGACCCGCGGCGCCCCCGGCGCCACCAGGGCGAGCCGCGCCACCAGCCCACCGGCGGAGTGGCCCACCAGGTGGAGCGGCTGGTCGGGGTAGCGGGCGCGCAGGTAGCGCAGCTCCGCCAGCAGCTGCCCCGCCTGGAGGGTAAGCGGCGCCTCGGCGATGCTCTGGGCACGATAGACCGTCCGCTCGCCGTCACCCCGGCCGCCCACCCGGTAGACCCCGCCCGGCCCGGCCACCACCACCCCGCCATCGCGCCAACCGTGGCCCTCCAGCACCGGCACCACTCCGGAACGAAACCAGGTATCGGCATCGGCGGCCCAGCCGTGGACCAGCACCAGCAGATCGGCACGGGCCGGGGTGGCGACGAGCAGGGCGAGCCAGAGGAGGGCGAGCAGGGGGGAGCGGAACATGGCGGACCTCTTCGGAGACGGGGGGTAGGTTCGGACGCGCTTTTTATACCACGAAGGACAAGCCGCCGAATCGAAGTCCCCACGCCGGCAGACTATAGTGGGTGGGCGGAATAACAGCGGAGCCGACCGGAACATGAAACCCCTCCTCGCCCTCCTCTTCTCCCTCATCGTCCCGGCCACCGTCCTGGCCGCCCCGCAGCCGGTCAAGCTGATCGAAAGCACCATCGAGGCGGCCGGCCGGCAGGAGGCGGTGCAGGTGCCGGACGGTTTCCAGTTGGAGCTGCTGACCAACCGGCTGAACGGGCCACGGCTCTTCACCTTCGCCCCCGGCGGCGAGCTGCTGATCGGATCGCGCTCCGGCAACCTCTACCGGCTGCCGCCCCCGTACACCGATCCGCAGGTGCTGGCGACCCTCGACGGCTACCCCCACAGCGTCGCCCTGCGCGGCAACGACCTGCTGGTGGCGAAGACCGACGGTCTCTACCGCGCCCCCTACCACGACGGGACGGAACACATCGAGGCGGGCGCCTTCACCCGAGTGGCTCCGCTCCCCGCCGGCTCGGGACACAACAGCCGCAGCGTGGTGATCGGCCCCGACCGGCGGATCTACGTCTCCCTGGGGATCAGCGGCAACTGCAGCGATCAGTACATCGGCGAGGGCTACCCTTTCGACCAGCGACGCGGCGGCGTGCTGGTACTCGACGAGGGCGCCGATCCGCCCGTCTGGCGCCCCTACGCCGGCGGCCTGCGCAACCCGGTGGGCATCGCCTGGCGCCCTCGGGACGGCACCCTCTACGCCTCCAACAACGGCCCCGACCACCTCGGCTACGACCTGCCGCCGGAGTACTTCAGCCGCCTCACCCCCGACTCCTTCCACGGCATGCCGTGGTTCCAGTACGACGGCCACGCGATCCGCCGCGACGCCTGCATCGAACGGGATCCGCCCCGTCCGGCGGCGGAGGTGACGGCGCCGGCGGCCACCTTCCCCGCGCGCAACGCCCCCATGGGGGCCGCCTTCGTCCCCGACGGGGCCGGACTGAAGGCGCTGGTCGGCGACGCGGTGGTGGCGCTGCACGGCTCCTGGGGGACCCGCCCCGGCGGCGGCGCCTACGGCAGCGCCGCCAGCCGGCGGCCGCCGGCCCTGGTGGCGGTGCGTTTCGAGGGGAATCGGGCGACGGGAGTGGTTCCGCTGGTGAGCGGCTTCCAGCGCGTCGACGGCAGCCGCTGGGCACGCCCGGTAGGCGTCGGGGTGGGGCCCGACGGGGCGCTCTATTTCACCAGCGACGGCGGGACCAACGGGCTGTTCCGGTTGCGCAAGGAGTAATCCCCTTGGGGGACCGGAGCCTTTCGGCGCCAGGTAAAAGGCGAAAGGTCAAAGGTTAAAGGTTAAAGGAAAACAGGCCATGCCAATCTGACATATCGCTCTCCAAACGGTACGACGTGGAGAGAACGGGTAGCGTCGAACAAAGGTCCTTTCGCCTTTAACCTTTCACCTTTGACCTTCTATTTCACGAGCAGCGCGACACCGGAGCCGAGCAGCACCACGGCGACGATGCGGACGAAGGCGCCACGCGAGAGGGTGGTGTGGACGTGCCCCCCGACATAGAGCCCGGCGGCCACCGCCGGCAGGCCGGCCAGGGAGAGCAGCAGCGCGTCGCGGGCGTAGAGCCCGCTGACCGCGAAACCGACCAGCCGCATGCCGCCGTCGAGCAGGAAAACGGTGGCGATGGTGCCGCGAAAGGCCGCCTTCTCCAACCCGCGGATGGTGAGATAGATGACGGTGAACGGTCCGCCGGTGGCGAACAGGGTGCCCACCAGGCCGGCGAGAAAGCCGGCGGGGATGGACCACACGCGGGAGCCGCGCAGCTCGGGCAGCGGCAGCAGCGAATAGAGTGCATAGGCGATGACAAAACCGCCCAGCGCGCTGGTCAACAGCCCCGGCTCCACTCGGTGCAGCAGGTAGAGGGCGACGACGATGCCCACCAGGGTGAAGGGGAGCAGCGGCCACAGTTCGCGCCACTGGATGTGGTGACGATTGCCGAAGCCGTGCCCCACCGAGCCGAGGTAATCGAGCAGCACGACCACCGGCACCACCACGATCAGCGGCAGCAGCAGCGCCAGCAGCGGCACCGCTACCAGGGCGGAACCGAAACCGGCGATGCCGCGGACGAAGTAGGCGGCGAAGAGGATCGCGGCGACCGCGCCCCATTGGGAGATGGTCAGGCTTTCGAGCATCGCGGGTGATGTCGGCGGAGAGGGGCGCGTACCCTACTCTCCCCGGGACAGCGGGTCAATTTCCCCTCGCCCGGGAATTCCCCTATCATCCAAACGCTATCAATCAATTCGTTAGGGACGCGTAAAGAATAAATTACCCCGAATTGCGCCGGATCGCGGCTCGTCTTCAAGGGTCGCTCCCGGCGTCCTGCCTCCCGCGACACTTGCACGTCCCCGCACATCGCGCGGCAAGGGGCGCATCGCCCGGCCAGGTAGCCCTTGCCGCAACGCCGAAGACGGGCCGCGAGACAAGCAATTCGGGGTAATTTATTCTTTCCGCGTCCCTCATGGCCCGAGTCCGGAACGTTACCGGGGTGAGTCCCCCGGCCATCCTAACCCTCGACACTACGGAGCCGTGCACCATGCACAGCCTGACCGCCCGCCTGCAATGGGGCCTGCTCGGCCTGACCGCGCTGGTCCTGCTGCTTGCCGGAATCTCCCTCTACCGCAACGGCATCGATGCCGCGGCGATCGCCACCGGCCTCCTCGCGCTGACCATCCTCGGCCTGCTCCAGCGCTCCCTGCGCCGGCTCCACCGCCAACTGGTGCACACCTGCGATGTCGCCGAGCGGATGGCCGCCGGGCGCTTCGAGGAGCGCTTCACCCACCTCGGCGACCGCGACGAGCTGGGGCGCACCGGCTGGGCGATGAACGATCTGCTCGACCAGTTGGAGACCTTCGTGCGCGAGGTGAAGGCCGCCTTCCACGCCGCCAGCGAGAGCAACTTCTCCCGCCGCGCCTTCCCTGAGGGGCTGCACGGCGAGTTCGCCGACATGCTCGGGCGCATCGGCCAATCGCTCAAGGTGCTGGAGGACAACGCCAACAACAACCTGAAGAACGTGCTGCTCTCCGAGCTGGGGCTGCTCAACTCCAGCAATCTGATGAAGAACCTCAACCAGAACCAGAACGATCTGGTGCGGATCAACGGCGAAATGGAGTCGGTGCGCGCGGCCTCCGGCGAGACCGCCACCGAGGCGCTGAGCGGTCAGCAGGCGGTGGGCCAGGTGGTCGCCGCCCTCGGGCGGATCGGCGGGCAGATCGACGCCATGGGCGAGAGCGTCGGCAAGCTCAACCGCCAGAGCGAGGAGATCGGCCGGGTGCTGACGATGATCACCGAGATCGCCGAACAGACCAACCTGCTGGCGCTCAACGCCGCCATCGAGGCGGCCCGCGCCGGCGAGCACGGCCGCGGCTTCGCGGTGGTCGCCGACGAGGTGAAGAGCCTCGCCGAGAACACCAAGCAGGCCACCGGCGAGGTGGGCCAGATCGTCGCCTCGTTCCGCCGCCAGGCCGAGGCGATGATCGCCGAGACCGCCACCATGCGCGAGGAGGCGAGCGGCTCCAGCGGGGTGATAAGCGAGTTCGAGCAGCGCTTCGCCCGCTTCGCCGAGGCCTCCAACCACACCGTCGAACGGCTGCAACTGGCCCAGGACATCAGCTACACCTCGCTGCTCAAGGTGCACCACATCATCTACAAGCAGAACGGTTACATCGCGATGACCGAAGGGAACGACTCGGAGCAGGCCCGCGCGGTGCGCCAGACCCATGCCCAGTGCGACCTCGGCCGCTGGTACGAGCAGGAGGGGCGTGAACGGTTCGGCCATCTCCCCTCCTTCGCCGCCCTCACCGCCCCCCACGTCAAGGTCCACGAAAGCTTCCGCCAGGGCACCACCTGCCTGGAGCGCAACTGGGGCCGCTGCCGCGACGACCAGGTGGAGATCCTCAACAGCTTCTACGCCGGCGAGGAGGCGAGCCTGGAGCTGATGGAGCTGATGGACCGCTTGATCGCCGAGAAGCACCCGCAACACTGAACCCTGGCGCAGCGCAACGATGGATCGACAACGGCGCACCCGTCTGCTCATCGCCGCCGTCCCTACCGCGGCCTCCCTGATCGCCGCCCTGCTCACCGGGCGGGCGGAGTTCTACGCCCTCGGCCTGCTCTTCTTCGCCGCCCTGCTGATCACCCCCTGCCCGCGGCCGCCCCCACGGTCGACCCTTCCATCGCCCCTTCCATCGACCCATCCGTCGACCATGAGCCGCATGACATCGGAGGAGCCCGCTCCCGTCGAAGCCCCGCCGCAGGAACCCCGCAAGCCCCTCCCCGCCCGGGCGGCCGCGGACGACGCCCTGCCGGAGGAGCGGGAGTCGCCCTGCCCGCGGCTGCTCCAGGAGCAGCGGACGAGGCGACGGGCGGAGCGCTCCGCCCGCCTCCACCGACGGGTCGCCGGCGGCCTGCGCCGCCACCTGCGGGAAACCGTCGCGGTGCTACGCGACAGCGACCGCCGCGAGCGCCTCGCCCGCGCCGCCGCCCTCCAGCGGCGACTCGCCGACCTGGAGGACCTGAGAGACCTCGAAGGGGACCGCCTGGAGGTCGACCTCCACCCTTTCTCCCCGCGCCGTCTCGCCGAAGAGCTGCTCGCCCGCCACGGGGCGCGGGCGACGGAGCGCGGTATCACCCTCAGCCAGCAGTGCCACGACGGACTGCCACCGACCCTGGTGGGCGATCCCGGGCGCCTCGGCCGCGCCCTCGACCACCTGTTGGAGAACGCCGTGGAGGCGGGCGGTTCGCGCTTGATTCGGGTCTTCCTCGAGCCGCTCCACACCGGCAACGACCGCCTGCGCCTGCGCATCACGGTAAGCGACGGCGGCCCCGGCCTCAGCCGCGAGCGGATCGCCGCCCTCACCGAGCCGGGGGTCGACCCCGACGAAACGGAAGGAGAGGCGGTGGGGCTCTACTTCGCCCGCGCCCTCACCGAGGCGATGGGCGGCAGCCTTGGGGTCGAGAGCGCGCCGGGCGAGGGGAGCCGGTTCTGGCTGGAGCTGCCGGTGGAGGCGCGCGAATCGGCACTGGAGGGGGGGGCCACCACCACCGTGCTGGTGGCCGAGGACGAAGAGGCGACGCGGATGATCGTCACCGCCCTGCTGGAGCAGTCCGGCTGCCGGGTGATCCGCGCGGTGGACGGCCGCCAGGCAGTGGAACGGGCGGCGGAGCACACCCCGGAGCTGGTGCTGATGGACCTGCAGATGCCGGAGATGGACGGCTTCGAGGCGGCCCGGCGGATCCTCGCCCAATCCCCCCTCCCACCGCGCATCGTCGCCATGAGCGCCACCGACGACCCGCGCGAGGAGGCCCGCGCCCAGGAGGCGGGGATGCCGCGTTTCATCACCAAGCCGCTCACCCTCGACAAGCTGCGTGCGCTGCTCTCGCCCCGGGCGTGGAGCGACCGGCCAGACGCGCCGGCGGCGGCCGTCCCCGCCGAGGCCGCCGAGGAGCCGGCCGCCGCGGTGTTCAACCCGCAGCGGCTCACCGAGATGATCTTCGACCTCAGCGCGGTGTGGATCGACAAGGTGACCCGTACCGGCGCGGTGTCGATCAGCGAGACCGCCGAGGCACTGGCGGCAATGGACCCGGCCGGGGAGCTGGAACCGCTGCGCGCGGCGGCCCACAAACTGAAGGGGGCGGCGGGCAACAACGGCCTGGATCGGCTACGGGCGCTGGCCGCCGAGCTCGAGCGCCACGCCAGGGAGGGGGAGCGGGAACCGATCAGCGGGCTGCTGGCGCAGGTGGACCCGCTGGTGGAGCAATCCCTGGAGGCGCTGGCGGCGTGGAAGGAGAATCCGCGGGGGTAGGATGGTGGACGGTTACGACGCAGAGCGTCATAACCAGAAAAGGGACGGTTACGACGCAGAGCGTCATAACCAGAGAACGGACGGTTACGACGCAGAGCGTCATAACCAGAGAACGGACGGTTACGACGCAGAGCGTCATAACCAGAGAATGGACGGTTACGACGCAGAGCGTCATAACCAGAGAATGGACGGTTACGACGCAGAGCGTCCAAGGCGTCTGGTTACGACGCGGAGCGTCGTAACCAGACAGTCCCGGTTCAGGTAGCCTTGTAGACCAGCCGCCCCGCCACCACGGTATGGGTCACCCGCCCGGCGAACTCCCAGCCCAGGAACGGCGTGTTGCGTCCGCGGCTGACCATCGCCGACTCGCGCAGCCGCCAGCGCGCCGCGGGATCGAAGATGCACAGATCCGCCGGCGCTCCCGGGGCGAGGCGCCCCACCGGCAGCCCGAGCACCTCCGCCGGCTCCCAGCTCAACCGCGCCACCGCCTGGGAGAGGGTCAGCACCCCCTCCTCCACCAGCCGCAGGGCCAGCGGCAGCAGCGTCTCCAGGGCGGAGATGCCCGGCTCGGTGAGCGGGAAGGGGAGCAGCTTGGCGTCGGGCTGGTGCGGCTGGTGGTCGGAGCAGAGCACACCAACCGCGCCGCGGGCCAATGCCTCGCGCAGCCCCTGGCGGTCGCCTCGGGTGCGCAGCGGCGGGGTCACGTGGCAGTTGGCATCGAACCCCTCCAGCGCCTCGTCGGTGAGGAAGAGCTGGTGGGCGGCCACGTCGGCGCTCACCGGCAGCCCCTCCTCCCGCGCCCGCTCCACCATCCGCGCCGCCCGCGCGCTGGAGAGGCGGCCGAAGTGGGCGCGCACCCCGGTCTGTTCGATCAGCGCCAGGTCGCGGGCCACCGCCGCGGTCTCCGCCGCCTCGGGGATGGCGGTCAGCCCCATGCGCGAAGCGACCGCCCCCTGATGGGCGCAGCCGCCGCCGGCCAGCGACGGCTCCTCGGGATCGAGGAACAGGGTCAGCCCCTGGCTGGCGGCGTACTCCATGGCGCGCATCAGCACCTGCGGGTTGGCCAGCGGCCGGCGGGCGTTGCCGATGCCGACGCAGCCCGCCTCGCGCAGGGTGGCCATCTCCGCCAGGTGCTCGCCGGCGAGCCCCTGGGTCAGCGCGCCGAGGGTCACCACCCGGGCGGCACCGGCCTGCTCGGCGCGACGGCGGATCAGCTCCACCACCGCCGGCTCGTCGATCACCGGCCAGGTGTCGGGGGGAATGCACACGGTGGTGATGCCGGCGGCCACCGCCGCGCGGCTCTCACTGACGATGTCCGCCTTCTCCATCTGGCCCGGTTCGCGCAGCCGCGCCGCCAGGTCCACCACCCCGGGGATCACCACCCGGCCGCCGGCGTCGATCTCGCGGTCGGCGACGAACCCCTCCGGGGCCGCGCCGAGGGCCACCACCTTCTCCTCGACGATGTAGAGGTCCTGGACCCCGTCCACCCCCTGGGCCGGGTCGACGATGCGCCCGCCATGAATCCGGATACGCATTACTCGCCCTCCCGCAGGCTGGAGGCCTGATTGCCCAGCACCATCGACATCACCGCCATGCGCACCGCGATGCCGTAGGTGACCTGCTGGAGGATCACCGAACGCTCGCCGTCGGCCACCTCGGAGTCGATCTCCACCCCGCGGTTGATCGGCCCGGGGTGCATCACGATGGCGTGGTCGGCGGCCCGCGCCAGGCGCTTCTCGGTGAGCCCGTAGAGGTGGAAGTACTCCTGCTCGCTGGGCAGCAGGGCGCCGGCCATGCGCTCCTTCTGCAGCCGCAGCATGATCACCACGTCGACCTCGCGCAGCCCCTCGTCCATGTCGTGGAACACCCGCACCCCGAGGGACTCGGGTTGCGGCGGCAGCAGGGTCTTCGGCGCCACCACCCGCACCTCCTCCGCGCCCAGGATGTTGAGGGCATGGATCTGCGAGCGGGCGACGCGGGAGTGCTTGATGTCACCGACGATCACCACCTTCAACCCCTCGACCCGCCCCAGCTTGCGGCGGATGGTGAACATGTCGAGCATCGCCTGGGTGGGGTGGGCGTGGCGGCCGTCGCCGGCGTTGACCACGCAGACGTGGGGGGCGACGTGGCGGGCGACGAAGTGGGCGGCGCCGCTGGCGTTGTGGCGCACCACGAACATGTCCGACTGCATCGCCTCCAGGTTGTGCAGGGTATCGAGCAGGCTCTCCCCCTTGGAGGTGGCGGAGGTGGCGATGTTGAAGTTGAGGACGTCCGCCGAGAGCCTTTTCGCCGCCAGCTCGAAGGTGGTGCGGGTGCGGGTGGAGCTCTCGAAGAAGAGGTTGACGATGGTCTTGCCGCGGGCCAGCGGCACCTTCTTCACCTGCTGGGCGTGGACCCCGGCGAAGGACTCGGCGGTGTCGAGGATCTGGGTCAGCAGCTCCTTCGGCAGCCCCTCCACGGTGAGGAAGTGGCGCAGCTTGCCGTCGGCGTTGACCTGGAGGGCGTAGTGGGGGTTCATGGGCTCTCGTCGGCGCGCGGGGTAGATGGATCGTTATTCAGGGGGCCCGCTGGATCACCAGGGTCAGGTCGTCGGCGTCGGTGAGCTTGATGTGCTCGTGGGGCATGAGGTCGAGCTGCATGCCGGAGACGTCCGCCTCCACCGGCAGCTCGCGGCCGTTGCGGTTGACCAGCACCGCGAGGGTCACCGAGGCGGGGCGGCCGTAGTCGAACAGCTCGTTGAGGGCGGCGCGGATGGTGCGCCCGGTGTAGAGGACGTCGTCCACCAGCACGATGTGGCGCCCCTCGATCTCGAACGGCAGGTTGGAGGGGCGCACGTCGGGGTGCATGCCGATGCGGGTGAAGTCGTCCCGATAGAAGGAGATGTCGAGACTGCCGAGGGCGTCGGCCAGCCCCAGTCGACGATGCAACCGCTCCGCCACCCACACCCCGCCGGTATGGATGCCGACCATCGCCGCATCCTCGATGCCCCGCTCGGCGAGATGCACCTTCAGGTTCTCGGCCATGGCGGCGATCAGCCGCTCCACCGCTTGCGCTCCAATCACACCGCACGCTCCCGCTGGTCGAACCAACTCTGCAAAATGATCTGTGCCGCCTCCCGGTCCACCGTTCCCGCCTGCTCGGCGCGGTGCCAGTCGCGGACCCGCCCGGCGAGCCGCTCGCGCGCCTCCACCGAACTCAACCGCTCGTCGACGAAGGCCACCGGACGGTGGAACCGCCCCTCCAGCCGGCGGCCGAAGTTGCGCGCCGCCCGGGTCAGCTCCTGTTCGCTGCCGTCCATGTTGAGCGGCAGCCCCACCACCACCAGCACCGGCCGCCACTCCGCCAGCAGCCGCTCGATCCCCGCCCAGTCGGTCTTGCCGTTGACCGCCTTGAGGGTGGTCAGCGGCGCCGCGGTGGCGGTCACCCCCTGGCCGACCGCCACGCCGATGCGCTTCAGGCCGAAATCGAAGCCGAGCACGGTGCCACTGGCGGGATCAACCGTCATGAGTTCGTCGCTGTTCTGCATCCCGGAAGAAGATCCAACCGCAGATTAACGCAGATTGGCGCAGATATTTGCTTTGTTGAATCTGCGGTTCGTCCGATCTGTGATTGGGATACAGGACCCTCACGGGATCAGGCGTGTCCCGCCTCGCCGGAGAGCAGATTGAGGTCGACGCCGAGCAGCGCGGCGGCCGCCTCCCAGCGCCGCTCGTGGGCCATCTGGAAGAGGATGCCGGGATCGGCCGGGCCGCTCAGCCAGGCGTTCTGCACCATCTCCTGCTCCAGCTGGCCGGCCCCCCAGCCGGCGTAGCCCAGGGCGATCAGCACGTCCTTCGGCCCCTCGCCCAGGGCGATGGCGGCGAGAATGTCCTTGGAGGTGGTCAGCGCGATCTCCTCGGCGATCGGCAGGGTGGAGTCCCAGCGTCCCGGCGGACGGTGGATGACGAAACCACGATCCTGCTGCACCGGCCCGCCGGTATAGATCGGCAGGTCGGCCCGCGCCCCGCGGGCGTCGATCCCCATGTGCTCGAAGATCTCCCCCAGATGGAGTTCGGTCGGGCGATTGATGACGATGCCCATCGCCCCGTCGTCGTTGTGCTCGCAGATGTAGGTGACCGTGTGATGGAAATTGGGGTCGGCCAGCTGCGGCATGGCGATCAGGAAGTGGTTGGTGAGGGAGGTGGAGGCGTTCATGGAGCGATAGTATCCGAACTCGCGACAACAGCCGCAAGGGGCGATCGAGCAAACCGCCGGCCGGGGCATCCAGGGATTCATTCCTGGATGCCCCGGCCGGCGGTTTGCTCGATAAAGAACGCGCGTTTGACGGTTCCGCCCGCTGCCGCGCGGGTGGAACGTCGCCGGCTACGGGAGCCGATGGAGTTCGGTGAGGGTGAACAGATCCCCCATCGGCAGCATTTGCGGCACGGGGAAGGGAGCGCCACCACTCCCCCGCCGCGGCGTATCAATCCAGATAGATGGCGCTGCAGACGATGTACGCCTTGCCGTCGGAGCCGGTGACCCGCTGATAGTAGGCGCGCTTGGGATGGATCCCCTCGGCGTCCGGCTTGCTGTAGTGGTAGTCCTCCCAACCCTTCCCCGCCTTCTTCGCGCCGGCGAGGATGTCATCGCGGTAGAACTTGCCGTCGGCATCGGCTACTCCCTTCATGTTGCGTCCCACCAAGTCGTGGCGGTAGTGGGCGACGATGGTCAATTGCATGTCGTAGACGAAGACGTAGCGGGTCGGATCTTGCGGGTCGCGGTAGGGGGCTTGGCCGGCATTGATCGCGGCGAGGGTCGCCGCGGCGTCCTCGGCCAACGCGGCGGCGGTGCGCTCCAGCAGGGCGATGGCGTGGGTGGCGGCCTCGCTGGAGGCCTGGGCGTCGGCCAAATCGGGGGCGGAATCGGCGGCGCGGGCGGCGGGCGCAAGCGCCGCCAACCAAGTGGCGAGCAGCAGGATGAAGAGGCGGGCGTGGGAATGGTGAATGGACATCACGTTTCTCCGGGTGGTTGGGGGGATTCGGGCGGGAGGTCGCCGCGCAGCCGGGCGGCCAGCTCGGCGACGTGCTCCGGGTTGAAGATGGTACCGTGATGGCCGGCCACCCGGCACACCTCCAGCCCGGCACCGAGCAGCCGGCACCACGGACCGAACAACACCCGCTCCCAACGGGCGACGCCGGAGGAGACGATCAGGGTGGCGGGACCGGCGTAGGGCTGCGGGCGCAGGCTGCGCTGCGCACACACCTGGGCGCTGAGGCCGGGGTCGCTGAACAGCGAGCCGAGGGTGCGGCCGTTCATCGTCACCTCCTGGAAGCGCAGGGTGCGCACCAGCCACGCCGACAGCCGCCACGGCAGGGCGCGGCGCATCAACCAGTGGGGGTAGACGGTATCGAGCAGCACCAGGCGGCGGATCGCCACGCCGCGGGCGGCGAGGACGCGGGCGGTCTCCAGGGCGGTGATGCCGCCCACCGAGAAGCCGGCGAGCAGCGGCGGCGGATCGTCACGCTCCAGGGTGCGCTCCTGGATCAGGTCGGCGTAGCGCTCGGCCAGTTCGCCGAGGGTGCGGAAGGGGACGCCGCTCGCCGCCAGCGGCGGTTGCAGCATGTGCAGGGTGTAGGTGCCGGCCAGGGCTTTGGCCAGCGGCGCCAGGCGTAGGGCATCGCCATGGCCGGAGGCGGCCAGATAGAGCGGGGTCTCGCCGTAGCCCCCTTCCTCGCCGAGGGTCACCAGCAGGGAGCCGGCCCCCATCCGCCCGGCGAGCGCCGCGGCCAGCTCGGCCACCGTCGGGTGTTCGGTGAGCAACGACAGCGGGTTGCGCCGGCCGCTCAGGGCATCGACGGCGGAGAGCAGGGTGACCGCCGCCAGGGAGTCGCCGCCCCGTTCGAAGAAGTTGTCGTGGATACCGATGGAGGTGCGCCCCAGCACCTCCTGCCACAATTCGACCAGACGCCCTTCCAGACCGTTGCGCGGGCGGCCTCCACCGCCGTTCACCACGCCCTCCACCGGCTCGGGCAGGGCGCTGTAGTCGATCTTGCCGCTCACCCTCTCCGGCAACCGCGGCAGCGCGGTGATCCCGCGCGGCAGCATGTAGTCGGGGAGGCGTCGGCGCAGGGCGCGCTGGAGCGCCTCGGCGGTGGGCGCGGCGCCCGGCTGCGTCGCGACCCAGGCGTGCAGCGCCCGCCGCCCCTCGCGTCCCACCAACTTGACCGCCGCGGCGCGCACCCCGGGCTCGGCGGCGAGCGCCGCCTCGATCTCGCCGGGCTCGATGCGGTAGCCGCGCAGTTTCACCTGGCGGTCGACCCGGCCGAGGAAGTGGAGGTTGCCGTCGGCCCCCCAGTAGCCGCGATCGCCGGTGCGGTAGATACGCCCGCCCGGCACGAACGGATCGGCGCGGAACGCCTCGGCGTCGAGGTCGGGTCGGCCGAGGTAGCCGCGGGCGAGGCCGCCGCCACCGATGTAGATCTCGCCCGCCTCGCCGGTAGGGCGCGGCTGCATGGCGTCGTCGAGCACGTAGATGCGGCTGTCGTCCACCGGACGACCGACCGGCAGCACCTCGCCCTCGGCCAGCGTCTCGCAGGCCCAGGCGGTGGCGAAGATGGTCGCCTCGGTGGGGCCGTAGACGTTGTAGAGGCGGCCACCGGTGCGGCGGGTGAAGCGCTCGGCCACTGCCGGGGGGAGCACCTCGCCGCCGCAGCAGGCGACCCGCAGGCGCAACCCGTCGAGCCCCTCGGCGGCGGCGAGGAAGCGCGCCAGCGTCGAGGGCACGAAGGCGATGAAGGTGACGCCGAAGGCGGCGGCGAAGCGCGCCAGCCGCTCCGCCGGCAGCCGGCCGGGCGGCGGCAGGGCGACGCTGGCACCGTGGCTGAGCGGCAGCAGCAGCTCGATCAGCGCCGGATCGAAGATGAGCTGGGTCGACTGGCCGGCACGGTCACGGGGGCTGATGGCGTAGTTGCGGGCGAGCCAGGCCAGCCGCCGGGCGAGGGCGCCGTGCTCCACCATCACCCCCTTGGGGCGGCCACTGGAGCCGGAGGTGAAGAGGACGTAGGCCAGTTCACCGGCGGTGGGCGGGGCGTCCGGATTCCCGTCCGGCAAGGAGGCATCGAGCAGCGGACTGTCGGCTGCATCGAGGGCAAGCAGCGGCACGTCGAGGGCGGCGAGCCGCTCCAGCAGGTGGGACTGGGTGAGCAGCAGCGGTGTATCGCTCTGGCGGACGATATCGGCGAGCCGCTCCAGCGGCGCGTCGGGGTCGAGGGGAAGGAAGGCGCACCCCGCCTTGGCCACCGCGAGGATCGCCGCGACCACCTGCGGCGAGCGCTCCATGACCAGGGCGACGACCTCCTCGCGCCCCACGCCGAGCTCGCGGAGGCGGTGGGCGAGGCGGTTGGCGCGGCGGTTCAGTTCACCGTACTCCAGCCGGCCGGCCTCCCACAGCAGGGCGTCGGCGTCGGGGCGTAGCGCCGCCTGGTGCTCGAAGGCGGCGATGAAGGGTGTCGGGTCGTCGTGGTGCGGCACCTCGGCGTGGATGCCGTCGATCAGCTCGCGCCGCTCCTCGGCGGGCAGGGGGTCGGCGGCGGCGAGCGGTGCGCCGGCGTCCGCGGCCAACGCCTCCACCAGGTGGTGCAGACGTCGCGCGAGCAGCGCCGGCTCGCCCTCGGCGAAGCAGTCGGCGGCACCCTCCAACACCAGCTCCACCGGCTGCTCCGGGTGGAACTCGCAGACGGTCAGCGCCAGCGGGTAGCGGGCGACACCGGTGAAGAGCTGGCGCGCCTCCGTCAACACCGCCTCCCCGAAACGGACCGCGTAGTCCTGGCGCTCGAAGGAGAGCAGCACATCGAACAACCGATCGCGGCCGTGGCGGATCAGCTCCAGCTCGCGGCCGAGCGCACTCAACGGATAGCGCGGATGGCGATAGGCCGCACGCAGCGCCGCCGCCACCTCCGCCAGCAGCTCCGCCACCGTGCCCTCCTCCGGCAGGGTCACCTTCAGCGGGAAGACGCCGACGAACATCCCCAGGGTCGCCTTGTAGCGCCGCCCGCCGCGGTTCAGGCTGGGCACGCCGATGACCACCTCGCGGCGGCCGTGGAGGCGGCCGTAATAGAGGGCGAGCGCCGCCAGGAACAGGTGGAAGACGCTCCCCCCCTGCCCTTCGGCGAAACGGCCGAGGCGGTCGTAGAGTTCACGCGCGAGCAGATGGGTATGGAGCCGCGCCTCGGGCAGCGCGCCATCGGCGCGGGCGGCGCGACGCGGCTCGATCAGCGGCTCCGGCGGCACGGGGAGATGCTCACGCCAGAAGGCGGCGTCCTTGGCGTAGGCGGTGGAATCGGCGTAGGCGAGGGACTCCTCGATGAAGCGCAGATAGCCGGGATCGCCGCTCGCCGGCGGCGCCTCCCCCGCCTCCAGGGCGTTGTACAGCTCCGCCCAGCGCTGGAACACCCGCGCGGTGCCCCAGCCGTCCATCACCAGGTGGTGGAAGAGGATCATCACTCCGTGGCGGCGGTCGTCGGCACGCAACAGCTCGACCCGCCAGGGACGACCTTCGCCATCGAGGGAGAGGGGACGCCGGAACGCCGCCTGCCACCACTGCCGGATCGCCGCGGAGGGGTCGTCGACATCGCCGAAGTCGTGGAACTCCAGGGGCTCGCCGACCCGCTCCAGCAACCGCTGCCCGCCTTCCGGCAACGGCACCAGGCGCAGCGCCTCGCTCTCCACCACCAGCAGCCCCAACGCCTGCGCCAACCGCTCGCGGTCCAGCGGGCCGTCGAGGAAACAGCAGCCGCCGATGTTGAGGTGCGCGCTGTCGGGGTAGGCCCGGTAGTCGAGCCACACCTCGCGCTGGCTGAGGGAGAGGGGGTGACTCCCGCTCACGATCCATCTCCGTTGGCGAATGGGCGGACGAGGCGCGCCGAACGAACCATGGAAAAACCCTGCAAGGAGTGGATATGACCCACCGAGGATACCGAAGACGGCCCGCGGTTACGCGCCGGATTCCCCTGAATTGTGATCCGTGCACCTTTCACGGGTCACGCCTTGCCATTCCGCCCCGTGCCTGCATGGAGATGCAAAACTCTCACAGCGTCTATCGAAAAAACGTTCCCGATACCGCACGCTCCCCGAACGAGACGTAGGTCGGCGCTACCGCGCCGACGCGAACGAAAGCAGCGGGCTCATGGCCATGACGATCGTGCCGGACGGGACGTTCCATCCGGACGGCACGGCATAACCGGTGGAAGCGGTGCCTCCGTTTACGTCGGCGCGGTAGCGCCGACCTACGGCCGAATTCAACGCCCCGGCAGGGAGTCCCAGGCAGCGATCTGTACCGCGGCGTAACGGTAACCCACCTCGGCGATCTCCTCGTTGCGCCGGTAGCCGAGCATCGGGAAGCCGGAGACCGGCGGTTGCAGGTAGTGGTCGGCCAGCTCGATCTGCCGCTCGCGGCGGGCGAGGCCGCCGATGTGGCCGGCGCGGGTGAGGAGATCGACGATGCCGGGCAGGCGCTCGGGCGCCTCCACGCCGCGCAGCCGCTGCTTCAGCGCCTGCCACACCGGGATGCGGCTGAGCGAGGGGTCGACGCTCAGCTCCTCGCGCACGTCGACGTCCACCGCGATCAGCGGGCCGCCGCCGATCCGTTCGCGCATCGCCTCCACCGGCACGTTGTCGAGCAGCGCGCCGTCGACCAGCAAATCCCCCCCCTGCACCACCGGCGGCAGGATGCCGGCGGGCGAGTTGCTGGCGAGCACCGCCTGCCACAGCGGCCCCTCGTCGTGGACCCGCATGGCCGCCCGGCTGAGGTTGCAGGAGACGGCGAAGTAGGGGTGCCACATCGCCTCGATGGCGGTCTCGCCGAAGCGCGCGCGCAGGTCGCGCTCCAGCCGCCGGCCGGCGACCAGCGAGACCAGCGGCAGCGCCGGCATCTCGCCGGCGAGGATGAACTTGCGGGTCCAGCGCTGGATCTCGGCGAGCGGCAGGCCGAGGGCGTACTGGGCGGCGATCAGCGCACCCATGCTGTTGCCGCCGATGATGTCCACCGGGATCTGCGCCTCGGCCAGGGCGCGCAGCACGCCGATATGGGCGAAGCCGCGGGCGCCGCCGCCGCCGAGCACCACGCCGACGGCGCGGTCGCTGAGGAAGCGGGCGAGCCGCTCGACGTCCCCCCGCTCGCCCTCGCGCAGCGGGTAGACCCGCTCCAGATCGCGCCCGGCACGCCACCGCCCGGTGGGCGGCGGCGCGCCGCCGGGGGCGTGGTGGATCAGCACCAGGCTCTTGCGCACCACGCCGAAGCCGGGCTCGCCGGCGAGCGCCCGCTCGATCGGCCAGGGGGCGGGATCGGCGCCGGCGTCGGCCACCAGCAGCAGGTGATCGGCCTGGCGCGCCGCCTGACAACTCCACGGCGTGGGTTCCGCCTCCGCTTCGTAAATCAGGTAGTCGTAGCGGTGCTCCAGGTCGCTCAGCCGGCCGATCGCCGCGGCCCCCTCGCCGGCGTGCAGCGCCCGCCCCTCGGCGGGGGTGAGCAGATGGGCGCGACCGGCGGAGGAGAGCGCGTCGCACAGCTCGCGGGCGAAGCGGCCGGCGGCGGGTCCGGCGTGCAGCGGCACCACCGCCAGGGTGCGCGCGCTGTGGCGCAGCGGCCGCACCGCCCCGCGGGCGAACTGGAAGATCACCCGCGCCACCGCCCGGTTGAGGGCCACCGGGTGGCGGGCGAGCAGCCGCTCGAAGGGCTCCCGCGGCAGCCAGGCGAGGGTCGAGTCGCGCACCGCCACCACGTCGGCGGAGCGCGGCTGGCGCAGCACCATGCCCGCCTCGCCGGCCCCCTCGCCGGGGCCGATCTCGGCCAGCCTCTCGGTCACCCCGTCGACCGTACGCGAGGCGCGCAGGCGACCGCTGACCACCATCACCATGCTGTCGGAGGGCTCCCCCTCGCGCAGTACCGGGGCGCCGGCGCGCACCGTGGCCAGCGCCATGGTGGTCTCCAGGTCGCGCAGCAGCGGCGGCTCCAGGTCGCTGAACACCACGCTGTCGCGCAGCGCCTGACTGAGGTAGCGCTGTTCGAGCACCAGCGGGCGCAGGGCCGGCAACCGCTCCAGAGCGGCACCGGCGGTGCAGCAGGCGCGGCGCAGGGAGGCGCCGTCGAGTTGGGCGAGGCGCAGCGGCTCACGGGCGGTCGTCTCGGCGGGCCAGCAGCGCCCCTCCATCAGGGTCGCGGCACCGAGCAGGTCGCCGGGGTGGAGCGGGCGTTCGCCCTCCGCCGCCGCCCCCTCCAGCAGCAGATAGAGATCGGGCTGCGCCGCGCCCGCCTCGGCGATCCGCTCACCCGCCTCGACGTGGACCTCGCGGGCACCGTGCAGCAGGGTCTCCAGGGCGAGGGTGTCGAGGAGCGAGAAGGGAGGGCGTTCCACCAAGCGCTCCAGTTCGTCGACGGAGAGAGGGCCGATGGATTTCATGCGAAGGATCTCTGGTTGCGTCCCGTGCGGCACCGTATAGGGCGGGCCGTGCCCGCCGCGGCCTCTCCGCCGGCACCTCGCCTCGCCACGAGATTCAACGCCGCGGCGGGCACGGCCCGCCCTATGGAAAATCCGGCCTTAGGGCTCGCGGAAGAATAACTTCCTGTTTTGGGGCGTCGAGACGCCCGTCCGGCAAGGCGCGCAAAGGGGCGCATACTCGTTGTATGCAACCCTTTGCGCAACGCCGCCGGGCGGAGCGGATCGGCGTCCCAAAACAGGAAGTTATTCTTTCGCGAGCCCTTAGCCATCTCCGCCTTCATCGCTCGCGAAGCAGCTTACGCAACACCCGCCGGGCACGCAGGGACAACAGGAGGAAACCCACCTGGGCGCGCAGCGTACGCCAGGCCCGTTGCGGATAGAAGCGCCACACCGGCTCCAGCGGCAGCCCCGGCCGGCGCTGATGACGGCGGCGACGGCGGATCAGCCCGCCGACCAGCGGATGGACCCCCTCGTAACGGGGCAGCCCGTAATAGAGCACCCAACTGGCCAGCACCTCCTTCGCCGGCAGCCCATCGTCCAGCGCGCGGCGCAGGGTGCGCTCCAGGTGCTCGTCGCTGTAGAACCAATCCCAGGCATCGCGGTAGAGCTGGAGCCACTCGTCGTGGCCCATCAGCGGATGCCCGCTCACCGGCTGCTCATCGGTATAGCGGTTGAAATCGGGATCGAGCGCGGCGCCGGAGGCTAACAACCTTTGGTGGTCCACCGAACCGGGCAGCGGGGTGAGGATGAAGAACTCCAGGATGTCGATCGCCACGTTTTCCTGGAGGAAGCGGATGTCCTCGGCCACCCGCTCGGGGGTGTCGTGGGGAAAGCCGATGATGAAGGCGCCGTAGATCATCACCCCGGCGCGCCGCCAGGCGGCCGCCATCTCACCCAACTCCGCCCCCTTGTTCTGCTTCTTCGCCGCCGCGCTGAGGTTGTCCTCGCGCACCGTCTCGATACCGATGAAGACCCGCCGGCAGCCGGCGGCGGCGACCTTCTCGACGAAGCGCGGGATGGCGGTGGCGCGGGTATCCACCTGGATGAACAGCTCCGCCGCCAGCCCCTCCTCCTCGCGCAGCCGGATCAGCGCGTCGCAGATCGCCTCCCAGTGGCGGTTGCGGGCGAAGTTGTCGTCCACCACCAGGAAGCGGTGGATGCCCAGCTTGGCCGCGTGGCGCACATACTCCACCGCCGCCTCCGCCGGGCGCTGGCGCGGCTTGCGGCCGTGGACGTTGATCACCGTGCAGAACGAGCAGAGGAAGGGGCAGCCGCGCCCCAGGTCGATGCCGGCAAGGCCATGGAACACCTTGGCCATGGTCTCGGGATCGATCCGCGCGGCCGGCGCCCGCTCCATGTCGACGGTCGGCTGGAGGTGGTCGTAGAGCGGCTTCAGGGTGCCGCGCCAGGCGTCCGCCAGCAGCCCGTCGACCGCCTCCTCCAGCTCGCCGGCGAAGAGCGCAATGCCCGCCTCGCGGGCCGCCGCCAGCCCGTCGCCCCACTGTGGGGTGAGGGCGTGGATACCGCTGACGTGGAAGCCGCCCATGAGGGTCGGGATGCCGGCGGCGACGAACCGGCGCCCCAGATCCACCGCCCGCGGATACTGGCTGGTCTGCACCCCCACCAGCATCACCAGCGCCCGTTCCGCGCCGCCCAGCCAGCGGGCCAGTTCACCCGGCTCGACCACGGTGGCGATCTCGTCGACCACCTTCACCTCCAGCGCCACCCCGGCGCCGAGCACCTGGCGCTCGGCGGCATCGAGCAGGATGCCGTTGATCACCGCCAGCGCCTGGGTCGGCACCAGGGCGCGCCACCACTGCACCACGTAACCCTCCTCGTCGTAGTGGGAGGGTTTGAGGAGGAGGATGCGCAGGGTGGGGCTGGCGGGTGTCACGGGGTGGGGGAGCGATCCGGGGTGAACGGGGTCATTCTCGGGTATCGTGGCGGCTTTCGCCACAGCGGGCGGCGGAGTTGGGGCATTCCCGGTGATATCCTCACGGGATTGGGGCGGATAACTCCCACATCCGTCGGTGCGGAGCGATTTTCGAGCAGGGAATACGAGGGACGATATGGCGCGGGTATTCATCAGCTACAGCCACCGGGACGAGAAGTGGAAAGAGCGAGTGGTTCGCCAGCTCGGTGTGCTGGAAGAGCAGGGCATCGAATTGTGGGAAGACCGCCAGATCATGGCGGGTGACGAATGGGAACAGGAGATCACGCAAGCGCTCGAATGGTGCAACATCGCCCTCCTGCTCGTTTCAGCCCACTCCCTCACCTCCGACTACATCCTGCGCAAGGAGGTCACCGCCCTGCTCGAACGCCGCCGACGCGACGGGGTGCGCCTGATCCCCCTCATCCTCTCCCCCTGCCAGTGGAAACAGCTCCCCTGGCTCTCCCTGTTGCAGGTGCGCCCCACCGACGGCCGCCCCCTCTCCGGCATGAGCGAGCACGACGCCGAACAGGCGCTCAGTGAACTCGCCGGAGAGATCCACAAACTCACCCAACGGGGCCAGCCCACCGCCGCAACCGGCCCGTCCCTCCCCTTGCCCCCCGACGCGGTGGAGATCCACCTCCCCCGCGGCGCCGATCACTTCTTCGGCCGCGAGGTGGAGCTGGCGACCTTGGACGACGCCTGGGAGGCCGCCGACGGCATCACCGTGGTGGAGCTGATCGCCCCCGGCGGGGTGGGCAAGACCTCCCTGGTGGACCGTTGGCTCGGCACCCTGCGCCGGGACAACTGGCGCGGCGCCCGGCGGGTCTACGGCTGGAGCTTCTATAGCCAGGGCACCGGCGAAGATCGACAGGCCTCGGAGGAGCACTTCCTCGACCAAGCGGTGAAGTGGTTCGGCGTCGAGGTGGCGGAAAACGCCGATCCCTGGACCAAGGGCCAGAAGCTCGCCGAAGCGGTGGCCGCCCAACGCACCCTGCTGATCCTCGACGGGGTGGAGCCGTTGCAGTACCCGCCGGGACCGCTCGCCGGCGAGCTGCGCGCCCCCGGCCTGAAGACCCTGCTGGAACACCTCGCCCGCGCCGGCCAGCCCGGCCTCTGCGTGGTCACCAGCCGGGAGCGGCTGGAAGACCTCAACCCCGAGGTGCGCGATGCCGATTGTCCCCACGGCGCGGTGGCGCCCATCGACCTGGGCGAGCTGAGCGAGGCCGACGGCGCCAAGCTGCTCCACGCCCTGGGGGCCAACCGCGCCGGGGCCGCCCCCGTCGAGGCCGGCGACGGGGAGTTGAAGGAGGCGGCCCGCGCGGTCCGCGGCCACGCCCTCACCCTCTCGCTGCTGGGGCGTTATCTCGCCCTCGCCTACGGGGGGGATATCCGCAAACGGGATCAGGTGGACCTCCATGAGGCGGACACCGAAACCACCGACGGCCACGCCTTCAAGGTGATGGCCGCCTACGAGACCTGGTTCGTCCGCGAGGGGGAGAAGCGGGCGCGGGAGCTGGCCGCCCTGCGGCTGCTCGGCTTCTTCGACCGTCCCGCCCACCCGGCGGGGCTGGCGGTGCTGCGCGCCGAACCGGCCATCGCCGGGCTCACCGAACCGCTGGTGGGGCTGAGCCCCGCCCAATGGAACACCACCCTGACCCGGCTGCGCCAGTGCGGCCTGCTCCTCGAAGGCGAAGGGAGCGGCGAGGCGGCGGGCACCCTCGACGCCCACCCCCTGGTGCGGGAGTATCTGGCCCGGAGGCTGGCGAAGGAGCAACCCGCGGCGTGGCGCGAGGGGCACCGGCGGCTCTATGAGCAGCTCAAGGGGAGCGCCCCCCACCACCCCGAGGGGCTCGCCGCCCTCCAGCCCCTCTATCAGGCGGTGGCCCACGGCTGTCTGGCGGGGCTTTATGAGGAGGCGCGGGCCGAGGTCTACCGCGACCGCGTCCTGCGGGGTACGGGATCGGGCGGTTTCTACAGTACCAGACAGCTCGGTGCCTTCGGTGCCGACCTGGGGGCGGTGGCCTGCCTCTTCGAGATGCCCTGGCGGCGACCGGCCCCGGCCCTGAGCGAGGCCGCCCAGGCGTGGCTGCTCAACGAGGCGGCCACCCGCCTGCGCGCCCTGGGCCGGCTGGAGGAGGCCCTGGAGCCCATGGAGGCCGGGGCGGAGAGGTTGGCGAAACAGGAAGCCGCCACCTCCTACGGCAACCTGAGCGAGCTGCAACTGACCCTGGGCCGGATCGATGATGCGGTGGGCGCCGCCGAGCGGTCGGTGGAGCTGGCCGACCGTAGCGGTGACGCCTTCCAGCGCATGGTCAACCGCACCACCCTGGCCGACGCCCTGCACCAGCGGGGGGAGTTCGCCGAGGCGGCCGAGCGCTTCCGGGAGGCCGAGGCGATGCAGGCGGAGTGGCAGCCCGGCTACCCGCTCCTCTACTCGCTTCAGGGTTTCCGCTATTGCGACCGGCTGCTGACCGAGGCCGAGCGGGCGGCCTGGCGCGGGACGGGAGAGGCGGCGCCGATCCGGGCGTGCGAGGCGGTGGCGGAGCGCGGAGCCAAGATGATTGAGTGGCGCCTACCCACCGACTCCATGCTCGACATCGCCCTCGACCACCTCACCCTGGCCCGCTGCGCCCTCTACACCGCCCGCCTCCAGGGCCGCCCCCCCGAGGCCGCCGCGGAGCCCACCGAAGAGGCCGTGACCGGCCTGCGCGCCGCTGGCGACCAAGACATGCTCCCCCACGCCCTCCTCACCCGCGCCCACCTCCGCCACGCCCTCGGCGACCCCGCCGGTGCCGCGGCGGACCTGGCCGAGGCCCGGCGCATCGCCGCCCGCGGCAACATGCGCCTCCATATGGCCGACTACCACCTCCACCACGCCCGCCTCTTCCCCGACCGCCCCGACGCCCGCGACCACCTGCGGCAGGCCCGCGAGCTGATCGAGGCGTGCCAATACCTCCGCCGCCTGCCGGAGCTGGAGGACGCGGAGCGCGCTGCCGGCCTCCCCCGTAGGAGCGGCTCCTAGGCCGCGATGGCGCCCTTTCCGCTAACCCCCGCCGGTGTGATCAGGTAGCGGCACTCCGCACTATCGCGGCCTGGGGGCCGCTCCTACAAAAAGGGGCGGCGGTGCACCAAACGCCCTCCGGCTTCGCCGTTGGCTGTAGGAGCGGCTCCCGGGCCGCGATTGCCTACAGGGATGTAGGTACTTGGCGTGAGCAGGATGCGGAAGCCGGGCGCCTTTTCCGCGAACCTCCGCCGGTGGGATCAAACGGCGGCACTTCGCACTATCGCGGCCTGGGGGCCGCTCCTACAAAGAGGAGGGGTGGCGGTGCACTAAACGCCCTCCGGCTCCGCCGTTGGCTGTAGGAGCGGCTCCCAGGCCGCGATTGCCTACAGGGATGTAGGTACTTGGCGTGAGCAGGATGCGGAAGCCGGGCGCCCTGTCCGCGAACCTCCGCCGGTGGGATCGAACGGTGTCACTCCGCACTATCGCGGCCTGGGGGTCGCTCCTACAGGGGATACATTCACCTTTTGGTGTATCGTTAATGGCATTATCAGCATCCATTCCGGAAAAGGATCTTCCATGGACCACCGCCCGCACGGCCGCAATCTCCGCAAGGGGCGGGTCTCGGAAACGGGGCGGATCTACCTCGTCACCACCATCACCATCGGGCGTCGTCCGCTCTTTGCCGACCTATCGACGGGACGGGAGGTGGTCAAGGCGATGCAGTGTGAGACGAAACGGGCGGAGACCCTCGCCTTCGTGGTGATGCCGGACCATCTCCACTGGCTGCTCCAGCTTCGCGAGCGGGTGACGCTGGAACGGGCAGTGCGCAACGTGAAGGCGTTCAGCGCGCAGAGGATCAACCGGCGGGAGGGGAACGGAGGCCCCGTCTGGCAGCGGGGATTCCATGACCACGCCTTGCGCCGGGAAGAGGAGCTGGTGAAGCTGGCGCGCTACGTCGTCGCCAATCCGTTGCGGGCCGGGTTGGTAACCCGCATCGGCGACTACCCGCTGTGGGATGCGATCTGGCTGTAGGAACGGCTCCCGGGCCGCGATTGCCTACAGGGATGTAGGTACTTGGAGTGAGCAGGGTGCGGAAGCCGGGCGCCTTTTCCGTGCCACCCCGCCGGTGTGATCAAGCGGTGTCACTCCGCACTATCGCGGCCTGGGGGCCGCTCCTACAGGGGAGGTTGGTGGTTACTTCACCTTTTCCGCCGTGGTGCGGTTGGTCGGCGGGCCGCTGAGCGGGGCGCCGGGGCCGTAGGCGACCTTGGCGAAGCCCTCTCCCTCGCGGTAGATGAAGTCGTGCCAGCCGTCGCTCCAGGCGAAGTGGAGGCGTTCGCCCTCGAAGGTCCAGGTCCCCTCCTCGCCCTGGTCCCAGTCGCTGGTCGCGCGACCGTCGGCGCGGGCGGTGATCAGGATCGGGGTGCCGTCGCCGTGGGCGATGCGCCAGACGCCGACCGGGTCGAAGGGATAGTCGCCTTCGGCCGTGGCGGTGAGGGAGAGGAGCAGCAGGGTCATGGTGAGGAGAATGCGTTTCAAGGTTTCAACCTCCGGTGATTTGGCGTAGGTCGGTGAGGCTTCGCCGACGCGAACGGGGGCACTTGCGCATGCCCCCGTGGAATCCGGGTCGAACGGGATGGTGGTATTCGGCATTGTGCATCAAAGCCCCAAGCCCGCCGCTTTCGTTCTTCGCCTCCCCCTCGTTCCCACGCTCTGCGTGGGAACGTCCGGTTCGACGCTCCGCGTCGTGGGGGGCGGAGGCATCCGCGTTCCGGCGCGGCGCGACGACTCGGCCACGAAGTGGCCGAACGTGCAGCTAGGAGCCTGTCGGACTATGGGGGATCGAGTCGCGGGAGTGGGAGGGCGGCCCCAATTTTTCGAGAATTCGAGGAGAATAGCGAGCTATTTGACGAGGATTTTCGGAAAAGTGGGGCCGCCATCCCGCTTTCGCGGCCGATTCATCCATAGTCCGACAGGCTCCTAGGACGCGGAGCGTCCGAGCAGAGGTTACGACGCGGAGCATCGTAACCAGAGGGGCTGGTATCGACCGGGATCAGCGCTCCTCGCCCAGCTCCAGCATCGCCTCGCGATAGCCGTCGCGGGCGTACGCCTTCTTCACCCGCCAGTAGAGGCGGTACATGCGCCAGCTGTAGGCGATCAGCTCCTTCTGGAGGCGCAGGATCTCCAACCAGCGGCGGGGGTGGTAGCGCCACGCCGGTTCGACGGCCAGGCCGGGGCGGCGGCTGGTGCGCACCTTGCGCCGCACCATGCCGCTCTGCAGCGGGTGGACGCGATCGTAGTGGATCGCGGCGTAGAAGCCGAGGAGGCTCTTGAAGACGTCCTTTACCGAGAGGTTTGACGCCAGCGCCCGTTTGAGCAGGCGCTCGATGTGCTCGGGGGTGAAGTACCACTCCCACACCTGCCAGTAGAGCGCCTCCCACTCGGCGCGGCTCATGTGCGGGTGGTCGATCACCGCGTGTTCGGTGTCGTAGCGGTTGAGGTCGGCGTCCATCGCGACGCCCTGTGCCAGGAGCCGCTGGTGGTCCTCGGAGCCGGGCAGCGGGGTGAGGATGTAGAGTTCGGGGACGTCGATCGCCACCTCCTCCATCAGGAAGCGCACGTCCTCGGCGACCCGCTCGGGGGTGTCGTTGGGCAGGCCGATGATGTAGCCGGCGTAGACGATGGCCCCGGCGCGCTTCCAGGTGAGCACCATCTGCTGCAGTTCGGCGCGCTTGTTCTGCTTCTTGCGCATCTCCACCAGGTTGTCGTCGCGCACCGACTCGACACCGATGAAGACCCGCCGGCAGCCGGCGCGGATCGCCTTGTCGACGAAGCGCGGGATGCCGGCGGCGCGCACGTCCACCTGGATGAACAGGTCGAGCGGGATCCCCTCCACCTCGCGCAGTTGGATCAGCTCGTCGAGGATCGCCTCCCAGTTCCGGTTGCGGGCGAAGTTGTCGTCGCTGACGATGAAGTCGCGCACCCCCTGCGCGGCGCAGCGACGCACGTACTCCGCGGCGATCCGGGCGGTACGCTGGCGCGGGCGGCGGCCCTGGACGTTGATGATGGTGCAAAACGAGCAGAGGTAGGGACAGCCGCGGCCGAGGTCGATGCCGGCCATCCTACGCAGGGTCTTGCCGGTGGTGGTCGGGTCGATCAGCGGCGGCGGCGCGCGCTCCAGGTCGACCAGCCGGTCGAGGTGGTTGTAGAGCGGCTTGAGGCGCCCCTTCCACAGATCGCGCAGCAGTTCGTCGATGCCCTCCTCCAGTTCGCCGGCGAACAGCGTGATGCCCAGCTCGCGGGCGTCGCGCAGCCCCTCCGTCCAGTCGGGGGTCATGGCGAGCACGCCGCTGACGTGGAAGCCGCCCATGATGGCGGGGATGCCGGCCTCGACGAAGGGGTGGGCGATGTCCACCGCGCGCGGGTACTGGTTGGTCTGCACGCCCACCAGCAGTACCGCCGCGCGCTCGGCGCGGCGCAGCCAGCGCAGTTCGCGGCGGGTATTGATCACCATCGCGGTCTCGTCGACCGGGCGGCACTCGATGCTCACCCCATCGGCGGGCTGGCCGCGCACCGCGGCGTCGTGGAGGATGCCGTTGAGCACCGCCAGGGTCTGCGCGGGGACCAGGTTGCGCCACCACTGGATGACGTAGCCGTCGTCGTCGTAGTGGGAGGGTTTGACCAGCAGCAGGCGGAGGCGGCGTTTACTCACGACTTCGCCACCTCCCCCACTCCCTCTCGTTCCCACGCTCTGCGTGGGAACGTCCGGTTCGACGCTCCGCGTCGTGGCGGGGGGAGATACTCACGTTCCGGCACGGCACAGCGACTCGACTGCGAAGCTGCCGAACGTATGGCTGGGACGCGGAGCGTCCGGGCAGAGGTTACGACGCGGAGCGTCGTAACCAGAGAGGTTGGTGAGGGTTGGGAAAGGAAGACCATCGCTTACGCCTCGCCCTCATGGGAGACCGGCGCCAACGCCTCGTCGGTGTAGCCATGCCGCGCCACCTCGCGCTTGGCCCGCCACAGCGTGCGGTACATCCGCGCCATGTGAACGGAGAGACGCGCGTAGTAGCGGGCGGTCCCCCACCACTGCGCCGGGTAGAAGCGCCAGGCGGGGACGATCGGCAGGCCCGGCCGGCGGTCGGTGCGCACGCGGCGCCGGCCGAGGCCGCCGCCGAGGGGGAGGATCGCGTCGAGCTGGCTGCCCACCGAGTAGCCGAGCAGCGACTTGAACACCTCCTTCACCGGCAGATCGCTGACCATCGCCCGTTTAAGCACCGTCTCCATGTGCTCGAAGCTGTAGTAGCTGCGCCACACCTCGTGGTAGATCGCCTGCCACTCCGCGCGGCTGTGGTTGGGCAGGTCCACCACCACATGCTCGGTGTCGTAGCGGTTGAAGTCGGGGTCCATCTCGACCCCGGCGGCAAGCATCATCTGCTGGTCCTTGCAGCCGGGGTAGGGGGTGAGCACGGCAAACGCCGCGATGTCCACCGCGAGGTGGTTCTTGATCAGCTCCAGGTCCTCCATCACCCGCTTGCGGTCGTCGTTGGGCAGGCCGAAGATGAAGCCGGGGTAGATGATCGCGCCGGCGCGCTTCCAGGTGAGGATCATGCGGTTGATCTCCACCTTCTTGTTCTGCTTCTTGTGGACGCTCTCCAGGTTGTCCTCGCGCAGGCTCTCGATGCCGAGGAAGATCCGTCCGCAGCCGGCGCGGAGGGTCTTCTCGACGAAGCGCGGGATGCTCGCCGCGCGCACGTCCACCTGGATCAGGATGTCGAGCGCGATCCCCTCCTCCTCGCGCAGCCGGATCAGCTCGTCGAGCAGCGGTTCCCACTGCGGGTTGCGGGCGAAGTTGTCGTCGGTGATGAAGTAGTGGCGGATGCCGTTGGCCCAGTTGGCCTTGACGTAGTTGCGCATCCCCTCCACGGTGCGCTCGCGCATGCGCCGGCCGTGGACGTTGATGATGGTGCAGAACGAGCAGAGGTAGGGGCAGCCGCGGCCGAGGTCCATGCCGGCGAGGTGGCGCACGGTGTGGCGCACGGTGGGCAGGTCGAGGTCGGGCAACGGCGCCTGGTCGAGGGCGGGGGTGTCGGCGAGGTGGTTGTAGAGCGGCTTCACCTCGCCGCGCCAGAGATCGCCGAGCAGTTCGTCAATCCCCTCTTCCAGCTCACCGGCATAGAGCGCGATCCCCGCCTCGCGGGCGTCGCGCAGGCCGGCGTCCCAGTCCGGGGTCAGCGCCAGCACGCCGCTGACGTGGAAGCCGCCCATCACCACCGGGATGCCGGCGGCGATGAACGGGCGGGCCAGATCCACCGCCCGCGGGTACTGGCTGGTCTGCACCCCGGTGAGGAACACCGCGGCGCGCTTGGCACCGCGCAGCCAGGCGATCTCGCGGCGGTGGCGGACCACTTCCGTCGGCTCGTCGATCACCCGCCGCTCGATGGTCACGTCGGCACCGAGCGCGCCGCGCCCGGCGGCGTCGGCGAGGATGCCGTTGATCACCATCATCACATGGCCGGGGGTGAAGGTGCGCCACCACTGGATGACGTAGCCCTCGGCGTCGTAGTGGGAGGGCTGGATCAGCAGGATGCGCAGGCGTCCGGCCATCTATTCGGCCTCCGCCAGCGCCAGGAACTCGCCCTGGTGCAGAGGACCCGCCGGCCCTCCCGGCAGATAGCGGGGGGCGAGATCCGCGTCGTTGGCCTGATCGATCAGCCGGTAACCCTGAAGGGTGACGAAGGCCTCCAGATCGGCCTGCTCCAGATTCCAGGCCAGGGGTTCGTTCTTCAGCGCGAGGTAGAGACGCAGCAGCGGGCCGGTGTTATTGCGCGGCGAACCGATCGGCGAGACGGCGGTGAAGACGAAACGGGTGCCGGCGCCGGAGAGACGCTTGAGGGTCGCGAACAGCCCGGTCACGGCATCCGGCGGCAGGTAGACCAGCACCCCCTCGCAGATGTAGAGGGTGGGCCGCGCGGGATCGAACGCCGTGCAATCGCGGAGCACCGCCTCCAGGTCGTGCTCGGCCAGATCCACCGCCAGCAGGTGGAGGTTTTCGCCGCTCACCTTCAACGCCTCGCGCTTCACCGCGCTGGTGGCGGGGTGGTCGATCTCGATGAAGGTGACCTCGGGGTGCTGGCGATGGAGCCGCCATTCGAGGGTATCGAAGCCGGCACCGAGGCTCACCACCTGGGTATAGCCGTCGGCCAATGCCTTCAGCGCGGCCTCCTCGATGAAGCGTTTGCGCAGCACGTAGTGGAGGGCGAAGCCGGGCAACGCCAGCCGCTCGGCCAGCGGCGCGAGCGTGCGGTAGAGCGGACTCTCCACCTGCTGCAGACGCCGCCGCCCCTCCTCGGAGGCGGCGAGGATCTCGCGGGCGGCCGCCTCGACCTCCTCCGCCACCACTCCGGCGTAGATCGGCTTCGAGGCGGTGAGCAGGATCCCCTGCAACACGGTGAAGGCGGTGGAGCTGGCTTGTTCCTCTTTCATCGGGCGGCTCTCGCTGGTGCGCGGCAGTCAGACCGCTCTCAATCCAGGGTATCGGAAATGGAGCCATTCTCCATTGGGGAAACTCCGATGGATCAATCTTTCTCGTTCGTTTGGTGATCCATTACCAAACGATTGTTCCAGACCCGGTGACGATACCGCCGGTATCCGGGGGCATCGGTCGAGGATAGCAGCAGCCCTCGCGACAAAACATCGAAATACAGTAAAACCAATCAGTTAACCGTTATCCCGGCGAGCAACCAGGAATCCCATCGGCACCGATGGGCAAAACACCCCATGGCACCGATGAAATCACCGATTGAGGGTGCCCCGCGGGCGCCGTGTCGAAACACCGAAGCCTGCCGGCGGGGTTCGATTCAAACCAGCGGAGAAAATGGAAAAGGGCGTCTCGGTGGGTTTCGCTGCGCTCTTCCCACCCTACGCCGCCCACCCAGAGCCCGCGGAGTTCACCGCGGGATATCGCCCATGTGCATCAGCGGCAGCGGACTGGGCGAGTCGCCGTTGAGGAAATAGATCTTCGAGGCGGGGTCCTTGGAGATCGACTGCAGCGCCTCCAGGGCGCGCAGCTTGACGTAGGCGGGGCTGTCGCCCAGCGCCTCGTTGACCTTGCTGATCTCGTAGGCCTGGGCGTCGGCGAGCACCCGCTTCTTCGCCGCCTGCTCCTCGGCCGCCTGCCGTTCGGCCTGGGCCTGGGCGATCTTCTGCTGCTGCTCCTGGCGGAAGCGCTCCAGTTCCGCCTTCTGCTTCTCCACCGCCTGCTCGCGCTCCTTCTTCGCCTCGATCGCCTTGACGATGAACGGCGGCAGGGTGATGTCGCGCAGCAGCACCGCGCTCACCTCGATCCCCTTCGGCGCCAGGTAGCTCTTCAGCCCCTCCTCCAGGGAGGTCTGCAGCCGCCCCTGGGTCTCCTCGGTGAAGAAGTCCTCGGCACGCTTGATGGTCTTGCCCTGCTCGCGCAGCAGCGAGCGCAGCTTGGGCACCAGGTGGACGTTGATCGCGTCCGCCACCGTGCCGGTCTCCTTGAGGATGCTGGCGGCCAAGTTGCGGTTGATGCGGTACTGCACGCTGACGTCGACGCGGGTCAGCAACTGGTCCTGGGAGGGGACCGCGGCCTGCTCCTTGTGGGTCTTCTCGCGGGTGTCGTAGAAGTACCAGTGGTAGAGCGGGTTGACCGGCACGTGGAGCCCCTCCTGATAGGGCTCGGGCTTGACGTCGCCGAACAGCGTAGCCACCGCCACGTAGCCAGGGGGCACGGTGACCCAGAAGTGGCTACCGAAGGCGAAGGCGATCGCCAGCACGACGACGACGGCGAGCAGCTTGGCGACGCCGGACTTGGCGCGGCCGGCGACGGCGGAGAGATCGGGCGGGCCCTGGCGGTCGTTGGTCATGGGTCGTTCCTCCGGGTTCGACGGGTGGTGACCCCAGCATGGGGCCTTTTCGTTTCAGCTCTTCGTGGCGAAGGCTAGATAGTCCTTGTAGATGCAGCGGTCCATCACCACGGTGATGCCGGCAGCGGCGGCGCGGCTCGCCTCGGCGGGGTTGACCACCCCCTCCTGGAGCCACAGGTAGGGTACCTCGCGCTCGATGCAGGCGTCGACGATGGGGCCGACGTGTTCGGGGGCGCGGAAGACGTCCACCAGGTCGATCCGGCCGGGGACGTCGGCGAGCGTCGGGTAGGCCTTGACACCGAGCACCGCCTCCGTGGCCGGGCGCACCGGGACGATCTCGTAGCCGTAGCCCTGCATCGCCTCGGAGACCCAATAGCTGGGGCGGGCGGGCTTCGGCGAGAGGCCGACCACGGCGATCCGTTTCACCTCGTCGAATAGGCGGCGCAGGGTGGCCTCGGAGGGGTTTTCGAAGGGGGGTTCACTCATCGCTCGGATGCCTCTTTGCGGATGAAAAGGCCGCAGCCGGCGGTGCGGACACCGCCGGCTGCGGCGCTCAACGGACGCTGAAGCGCAGCGGCGCGGAGCTGGTGACGACGCTGCCGTCGCCCAGACGGTAGCCGACGGTGACGGCGTAGTCGCCGGGGTAGCCGGCAAGCGTGCCGTCGAGCAGTCGATAGCGCTCCGCCGCCCCCAGGGGCGCGCTGGTACGCAACGGCGCCAAGGTGGCGAGGGCGCCGTTCCAGGGCTGCCAGCGGGCGGTGTCGTCGAGCTGGAACAGGGCGTCGCCACGGGCGGCCACCGCCAGCAGCTCGGCGTCGAGACCGACATGGGCGCTCTCGGGGAGCAGCTCGACGGTGAGTTCCACCCCCTCGCCTTCGCCGAGCACCAGGCCGTCGCCGACCCGCCCGTCGTCGGCGATCAGCAGCGGGATGAAACAGCTGGCGGAGAGGCCGCCGTCGAGGGTCAGGGCGGTGCCTCCGTCGGGGGCGAAGTCGCCGGCGAGGATCCAGCTCACCTGCTCCTGCGGCAGCACCTGGGCGGTGTAGGCGACGCCGCGCCGGGTGAGCTGGCGGACGAAGGCCTGAAGGTGGCGGTAGGAGCCGGTCATCAGGTTGACGTAGGAGAGGCGCTGGTCCGCATCGGCGGTGGCGACGAGCGCCTGCTGCAGATCCTGGATGTCGATCTCCTCGACGTAGGCGGCGGCGCTCAGCGCCCCCTCGGCGCGCTCCTCGCCGCGGGCCGCCAGCCGGTCGTAGAGGGCCTGGATCGCGGCGTCGCTGAAGCGGCCGTTTTCGCCCGGTGCCGGATCCTCCAGCCCCTGGGCGGTGAGGTGGGCGAGCATCCGGTCCATGTGCTGCTGTTCGGCGTCGGCCACGTTGGTGAACGGTGTCAGCCCCCAGCGCTCGTAGAACAGCAGATAGAGGTCGCGGGCCATCTTCTCCTCTTCGCGCATGCGCAACAGGTTGGCGCGCTCCGCCTCGTCCAGCGCCACCGCCGCCGGTGCCGGCAGGGCGGCCGCGCAGCCGCCCCCGCTCATCCCGTTGCCGGCGGCCAGCACCCCGGACACCATCCCGACGCCCAACAACAGCGCGGCCCAAACCCTTCTCGACATTCGATCTCTCCTTCAACCATTTATTCCGACGCTCGAGAATAACGCGGAGCACGCAAAGACGCAGAGAACGCAGAGTTTTTCTTTCTCTATCTTTGCGTTCTCCGCGTCTCTGCGTCCTCCGCGTCAATCATCCTCGGCCGGAGCGTGCCTCCAACCAGCGCCACACCGCACCGTCGGGACGGTCGCGGCCGGTGAGGACGTAGCTGGCCACGTTGTAATTGCGCACGGTCCAGGCCATCGCACTCTCCCCACCGGAGCCGCCGCAGAAGAGCCAGCGGTCGCCCAGCTCGACCTCCATCCCCTCCTCCGGGAGCAGGGTGTATTCATAGCCGCGGGCGAGCAACAGGGGGAGCGCCGGCAGCCGCTCGTGACGGGCGCGGGGGTCGCGCAGCAGGTCGCCGGCGGTCACCGTGACGCCGTCGCGCAGCAGGTGGCATATGCCGTCGGCCTCCTCGCGGAAGATCTCCACCTCCCAGATCTCGGGGGCCACCTCGTCGACCACCGCGCTGATCCGCGCCAGCAACTCGTTGGCCCAGGCGTTGTCGCGCTTGCGGGCGAGGAACAGGAAGCGGGCGAGCAGCGGCTCGGTGAGCACCGCCAGCATCTCGTGGGCGATGATCGAGCTGGCCTGCATCACCAGGTCGGCGGCCACCGCCTGGAACAGCGCGTCGTTGGCGCGGCGGTTCTGGCGCATCACCACGAACAGCTGCGGATTGAGTTCGGTGGCGGTCATCACGATGGAGAGGTTGGTGTGGTCGTCGTTGGTGCCGGCGACGATCCCCACCGCCTGTTCGACGCCGGCGGCGAGCAGCGTCCGCGCCTCGGTGCCGCTGCCGACCACGCAGTCGGTGCAGCCGGTCATCTGCGGCGCGGCCTCGATGATCACCGTCTCCACCCCCTGGCGGCGCAGGTTGGCGTTGACCGCCTTGCCGAAGCGGCCGTAGCCGCAGATCACCCACATCCCGCGGGGCGGATAGAGCGGCTCCACCAGGGTGCTGTCGGGCACCGCGGTGAGCCACTCGTGGACCAGCCAGAGCCCGGGCGAATGGATCGCCATGGCGAGGTGCTGGGCGAAGCTGTCGAAGGGGTCGACGATGTGGTCGGTGCCGAAGGAGGCCATGTTGGCCTCCACCTCGTGGCTCTCGGCGCGGCTGGTCACCGGCAGCAGCGGCCGCAGCAGCTTGCCGGCGATGGCGATGGCGAGGTTGGCCTGGTCGTCGTTGGTCAGCGCGATCAACCCGGCGCACTGGGGGTGCTCCAGCCCCGCCAGCTTGAGGCTCTCCGGCAGGGAGGCGTCGGCACACAGTCCGGGGACGAAGATCGGGTAGTTCTGGAACTCCAACGAGGTGATCCGCTCCGGGTCGATGTCCATCGCCACCGCCGGCCGGCCGCGGGCGGTGAGCGCCTCGATCAGCATCGATCCGGTGTCGCCGTAGCCGCAGATCAGGAAAAAGCGCCGGCGCAGCGCGCGCACGCTACGCGCCACCCGCTGTTCGGCCACCGCCCGCTTGAAGGCGGGATTCTGGAGCAGCGAGAGAATCACGCCGATGGCATAGAGCCAGCTGATCACCGTGAGGTAGATGGAGATCAGCACCCACCCCCGCTGGACCATGGTGAACCCCTCGGGCAGCTCGCCGAAGCCGATGGTGGTCGCCATGTAGGAGACGAAGTAGAAGGCGTGGAAGAAGTCGACGTGGTGGCCGTTGGGGCCGGGGATCAGCACCAGCCCGAGCACCGAGACCGCATAGACCACGATCAGCGCGATCAGCGGCATGCGCATGCCGCGAAGGATCAGGGAGGTGATGCTGCTCATTGGGGTTACGCGGAAAGGCCGATCAGGAGACGGGAAGAATGAACCGCAGATTTCGCAGATGAACGCAGATCCGGAAATTCGACAATCTGCGTAAATCGGCGAAATCTGCGGTTGAATATCTTAGCGGCGGAGCATCACCGTCTCGACCACCAGCAGCACCACCGAGGTGGCGTTGGCGAGCAAAGCGCCGCCGGAGAGCGAGACGATGGAGGCGACCAGTTCGGGGGTGAGCCCGCCCTCGACGACATGCACCCCGTAGCCCCACACGATGGCCGCGGCGATCAATTGGAGATCGGCCACCAGGGAGGTGGCCAGCAGCACCGCCCCCACCTGGGTACGATCGCCGAACTTGAGCACGGTGGCGATCAGGCTGACCACGATGGCGGCGAACAGCTCGAAGACGTGGTGGTGCTCGATGTTGTGGAACTCGCCGAGGAAGAACCCGAAGTTGAGGGTGCAGGCGAGCACGATGAAGAAACCGAAGACGACCTTTTCCGGGTTCATGGGTGCCTCTGACGAAAAGGATTATGCGGAACTCGGGTTTGATCCGAGTTCAGTGACGAATATTCCACGGGTTGACGATCTCTATGCTGCACTCTTCGAAATCGCTCTGGTTGCGGGTAGCGACGACCGCCCCCCTCGATTTGGTTATAGCCGCAATCTGGGCATCCAACTCGGAAATGGGACGCCCGATGGCGCGGCGTCTCGCGGCAATCTCCGCAAAGGCATGAGCCGCATCCCCATCGAACGGCAGAACCCGCCCGGAAAAGACGTTGGAAAACACCTTCTCGGCCGAGGCCTCGAGAAGGCTCCGCCGCTGCCCGATCGGAAGTATCGATATCCCGTAAAGGATTTCCGCTTCGGTCACCGCGCTGGTGAACAGGCTTGAGGCCGGTTGATCGAACAGCCATTGAACCACCATTCCGCTGGGCTCAGCCCTCATCAACTCGGAAAGGATATTGGTATCTATGACGATCACCGGGAAAAATCCGGAGGTTCCCGCATCGGCTGGCGTTTCGGGATCTCGAGATCGACACCACCCAAGGGCGCGAACAGACGCCGGATCGCCTCCGCCGGATGGAGCGCGGATTGATCGTCCGCCAACGTGGTGCGCAGGATCTCCCGCACCTCGTCCTCCATTGACCGCCCATGATCCGCCGCACGGCGACGCAGGCGCTCCTTCAGGTCGGTCTCCAGGTTACGAACGGTAATGCTGGCCATGAACAAGGTACTCCAAAACATCGCCGCCAAAGCGTAATCAATGATTGCAACACACTCAAGGCAGATTTTCTCTCGCAGCATCCCGGCGCCCCGACCTTCCACGGTGCGTGGGGGGGAATGCCGGATAACATCGTGGCGAGCACGGCCCAGCCGAAAAAAAAAGGCGGGGATAACCCCGCCCTTCTTCACCTGCTGATTTTTCGCCCCAAGGCGAAAAATCAGTTGACCTTCTGATCCAGCTCGCCAGCGGTGTAGCGGCCGGCCATCTTCTCCAGGGAGATGGCGGTGAGCTTGGAGGCCTGCCCGGCGGCGCCGAACGCCTCGTAGCGGTTCTTGCAGATCCCCTTCATCGCGTCCTGCGCTTCCTTGAAGTACTTGCGCGGGTCGAAGTTGGACTTGTTGTCGTTGAGGTGCTTGCGGATCGAGCCGGTGGAGGCCATGCGCAGGTCGGTGTCGATGTTCACCTTGCGCACGCCGGACTTGATGCCCTCGACGATCTCGTCGACCGGCACGCCGTAGGTCTGACCCATGTCGCCGCCGTAGTCGTTGATGATCTTGAGCCAGTCCTGCGGCACGGAGGAGGAGCCGTGCATCACCAGGTGGACGCCGGGGATGCGCTCGTGGATCTCCTTGACGCGGTCGATGCGCAGGATCTTGCCGGTAGGCTCCTGGGTGAACTTGTAGGCGCCGTGGGAGGTGCCGATGGCGATCGCCAGTGCGTCGAGGTTGGTCTTCTTGACGAAGTCGGCGGCCTCGTTGGGGTCGGTCAGCAGCGCGGAGTGGTCGAGCACGCCGTCGGCGCCGTGGCCATCCTCCTCACCCATTTTGCCGGTCTCGAGCGAGCCCAGGCAGCCCAGCTCGCCCTCGACGGAGACGCCGCAGGCGTGGGCCATGTCGACCACCTGCTTGGTCACGTCGACGTTGTACTCGTAGCTCGACGGGGTCTTGCCGTCGCTCATCAGCGAGCCGTCCATCATCACCGAGCTGAAGCCGGACTGGATGGCGTTGACGCAGACCGCGGGGGAGGCGCCGTGGTCCTGGTGCATGCACACCGGGATCTGCGGATAGGCCTCCAGGGCGGCCAGGATCAGGTGGCGCAGGAAGGGCTCGCCGGCGTACTTGCGGGCACCGGCGGAGCCCTGCAGGATCACCGGGCTGTCGGTCTCGGCGGCGGCCTCCATGATGGCCTTGACCTGTTCCATGTTGTTGACGTTGAAGGCGGGCAGGCCGTAGCCGTTTTCGGCGGCGTGATCGAGAAGCTGGCGAAGCGAAATCAGGGCCATGGGGTCGGTTCTCCCTCGTGTTTTGCTGATCGTTTAGGTTGCGTGATGTAGTCGGTCGATTTTAGGCGCCTCTCCGAGGCACATCAACTCACTGAGCAGGACGAAAGCTCGCCCCATCAAGAGGATCAACCGCAGATTAACGCAGATTTCCGCAGATCGGGTCGGGAACTCATCTGCGAAAATCTGCGTCCATCTGCGGTTCAATTTCTTCAACTCTCTCCCGGCTCGACCAGGTCGCCGACGCGGACGATCTTCAGCGCGTTGGTGCCGCCGTGAACGCCGTGCAGATCGCCCTTGGTGATGATCACCAGGTCGCCGTTGCGCACCGCGCCGCGTCGCACCAGCTCGTCGATCGCCTCCTTGTTGACCACCGCGTGGTCGGTGGAATCGACCTCGAAGGAGACCGGGGTGACGCCGCGGTAGAGGGTCACCTTGCGCCGGGTCTGGACGTGGCGGGTCATCGCGTAGATCGGAATGCCGGAGCGGATGCGCGACATCCACAGCGGCGTCGAGCCGGACTCGGTGAGGGCGGCGATCGCCTTCACCCCGAGGTGGTTGCCGGTGTACATGGTGGCCATGGCGATCGCCTCGTCGACCCGCTTGAATTCGTAGTTCATGCGGTGACCGGAGACCTGGGTATCGCGATGGGTCTCGGCGCCGCGGCAGACCCGGTCCATCGCCGCCACCGCCTTCGCCGGATAGAGGCCGGCGGCGGTCTCGGCGGAGAGCATCACCGCGTCGGTGCCGTCGATCACCGCGTTGGCCACGTCGAGCACCTCGGCGCGGGTGGGAATGGGGCTCGCCACCATCGACTGCATCATCTGGGTGGCGGTGATCACCACCCGGTCCATGGAGCGGGCGCTCTTGATGATCTTCTTCTGCACGAAGGGCAGCTCGGCGTCGCCGATCTCCACCCCCAGGTCGCCGCGGGCGACCATCACCCCCTCGGAGACCTCGAGGATCTCCTCCAGGTTATCGAGGGCCTCGGCGCGCTCGATCTTGGCGATGATGCCGGCATGGCCGCCGGCCGCCTCCAGCAATTCGCGCGCCTGACGGATGTCGTCGGCCGAGCGGGGGAAAGAGACCGCCAGGTAGTCCGCCTCGATGGCCGCGGCGGCCTTGATGTCCTCGCGGTCCTTGTCGGTCAAGGCGGAGGCGGAGAGACCACCGCCCTGGCGGTTGATCCCCTTGTTGTTGGAGAGCTCGCCGCCCACCACCACCCGGCAGTTGATCTGCTCGCCCGTCACGTCGTCGACCCACAGCACGATGGCGCCGTCGTCGAGGATCAGGGTGTCGCCCCGCTTGACGTCCTGCGGCAGCTCCTTGTAGGTGAGGCCGACGCGAGTCTCGTCACCGTCGTTGACACCAAGGGCGGCGTCGAGGATGAAGAGATCCCCCTCCTTGAGATGGACCTTGCCGGTCTTGAAGCGATCGATGCGGATCTTGGGCCCCTGCAGGTCGGCGATCACGCCCACCTGGCGGCCGTAGGCGCGGGCCCGGTTGCGCACCTCGTCGGCGCGCCGCTGGTGCTCCTCATGGGAGCCGTGGGAAAAGTTGAGGCGAACCACGTCCACGCCCGCCTCGATCACCGCGTCGAGTACCTTGGGGTCGTCGGTGGCGGGGCCGAGGGTGGCGACAATTTTGGTTCTGCGCATGGTGGTCTGGCTCGAAGGGAAGAGGGGCGGCGGCGCGCGGTGGCCGCGCGCTGCCGAGGTGTCGCCGAAGGTCGCGGGACCTTACTTGTTGGCCGCCTCTTCGAGCATTGCCACCGCGGGCAGGGTCTTCCCTTCCAGGTACTCCAGGAACGCGCCGCCGGCGGTGGATATGTAGGAGACCTTGTCGTAGATGTCGTACTTCTGGATCGCCGCGATGGTGTCGCCGCCACCGGCCAGCGAGAAGCCGGCGGCGTTGGCGATGGCCATGGAGACGGTCTTGGTGCCCTCGCCGAACTGGTCGAACTCGAACACGCCGACCGGGCCGTTCCAGACGATGGTGCCGGCCTTACTGATGATCTCGGCCAACTCCTTGGCGGAGTCGGGGCCGATGTCGAAGATCATGTCGTCGTCGTCGACGTCACCGGCCGCCTTGAGGGTCGCCTCGGCAGTCTCGGAGAACTCCTTGCCGCAGACCACATCGGTGGCGATCGGGATGTTGGCGCCACGGCCCTTCATCTTCTCGACCAACGCCTTGGCGGTGTCGACCAGGTCGTCCTCGCACAGCGACTTGCCGACGTTGTTGCCCATCGCCTTGAGGAAGGTGTTGGCGATGCCGCCGCCGACCACCAGCTGGTCCACCTTCTCGGAGAGGGCTTCGAGCACGGTCAGCTTGGTGGAGACCTTGGAGCCGCCGACGATGGCGACCATCGGGCGGGCCGGGTTGGCCAGCGCCTTGGCCAGGTTGTCCAGCTCGTCGGCGAGCAGCAGGCCGGCGCAGGCGACGGGGGCGAACTTGCCGGCGCCGTGGGTGGAGGCCTGGGCGCGGTGGGCGGTGCCGAAGGCGTCCATCACGAAGACGTCGCAAAGGGCGGCGTACTTCTTCGCCAGCTCCTCGTTGTCCTTCTTCTCGCCGGCGTTGAAACGCACGTTCTCGAGCAGCACCACCTCCCCCTCGGCGACCTCGAAGCCACCGTCGAGGTACTCCTTGATCAGGCGGACCTCCTTGCCCAGTTTGGCGGACATGTCGGCGGCGATCGGCGCCATCGAGTTCTCCTCGTCCACCTGGCCCTCCTCGGGGCGGCCGCGGTGGGACATCACCATCACCTTGGCGCCGGCCTTGACGCAGTGCTCGACGGTCGGCATCGAGGCGGTGATGCGGGCGTCACTGGTGACCTTGCCGTCCTTCACGGGCACGTTGAGATCGGCGCGGATCAGCACGCGCTTGCCGGTGAGGTCGAGGTCGGTGAGCTTGATGAAGGCCATGGTGTGAACTCCGTGACGAAGGTCGAAAACAAAAGGAAAGATGCAAAAAGGAATTTGGCAAGGCACGCGCCTTGGCGAATCCCTCTCTTGGTGGAGAGGAAAGAGAAAAGAGGAAAGATAAAAGGGAGAGGAGATGAGGTCCCCGAAGAGTCCTCGACCTCGCCCCGTTATCCTTGCCGCCTTTCTCTTACCGAGGACAAAGGGCGGAAATCCCGGCAAGAGGGCGGGCGAAGCCGCCTCGCCCTCTTGCTTTGATCTTTTCCCTTTACTCTTTTCTCTTAGTTGGCGGCGACGTGCTTGGCGAAGCGCATCATGTTGCAGGTGTAGCCGTACTCGTTGTCGTACCAGGAGACTACCTTGACGAAGGTGCCGTCCAGCGCGATGCCGGCACCGGCGTCGAAGATCGAGGAGTAGCCGACGCCGCGGAAGTCGGTGGAGACCACCTTCTCGTCGGTGTAGGCCAGGGTGTCGCCGATCCCGGCGGTCTCGGAGGCGGCCTTCATGGCGGCGCAGATGTCGTCGTAGGAGGCGTCCTTCTCCAGCTCGACGGTCAGATCGACCACGGAGACGTCGGAGGTGGGCACGCGGAAGGCCATGCCGGTGAGCTTGCCGTTGAGCGAGGGCAGCACCTTGCCGACGGCCTTGGCGGCACCGGTGGAGGAGGGAATGATGTTCTCCAGGATGCCGCGGCCGCCGCGCCAATCCTTCTTGGAGGGGCCATCGACGGTCTTCTGGGTGGCGGTGGCGGCGTGCACGGTGGTCATCAGGCCGCGCTTGATGCCCCACTTGTCGTGCAGCACCTTGGCCACCGGGGCCAGGCAGTTGGTGGTGCAGGAGGCGGCGGAGACGATCGCCTGACCGGCGTACTCCTCGTGGTTGACGCCGTAGACGAACATCGGGGTGGCGTCCTTGGAGGGGGCGGACATCACCACCTTCTTGGCACCGGCGGCGATGTGCTTCTGGCAGCCCTCCTCGGTGAGGAAGAAGCCGGTGCACTCGAGCACCATGTCGACACCGACATCACCCCAGGCGAGGTTGGCCGGATCGGTCTCGGCGGTCAGGCGGATCTCCTTGCCGTTGACGATCATGCCGGAGCCGCCGGGGGCCACGTCACCGCCGAAACGGCCGTGGACCGAGTCGTACTTCAGCATGTAGCAGAGGTAGTCGGCGTCGAGCAGGTCGTTGATGGCGACCACCTCGAACTCGGGGAAATCCTTGGCGATGGCACGGAAGGCCATGCGACCGATGCGACCGAAACCGTTGATACCAACTTTGATAGTCATGTTCTCAATGCTCCTACTAGTAAATCTGATGATTATTCGCTAATCGGCCCGAGACTCAGCCCAGCACCTTCTTGGCGGTGGCGACCACGTTGTCGACGGTGAAGCCGAACTGCTCGAAGAGCTGGCCGGCCGGGGCGGACTCACCGAAGGAGGTCATGCAGACCACGGCGCCGTCGAGGCCGACATACTTGTGCCAGCCCAGATCGACGCCCGCCTCGATGGCGACGCGCTTGACGCCGGGGGTGAGGACGGAGTCCTTGTAGGCCTGATCCTGCGCATCGAAACGGCAGGTGGAGGGCATGGAGACCACGCGCACCTTGCGGTCGGACAGCGCCTCGGCGGCCTTCACGGCCAGCTCCACCTCGGAACCGGTGGCGATCAGGATCAGCTCGGCGTCACCGTCGCAATCCTTCAGCACGTAGCCGCCGTTCTCGATCGCCTTCACCTGCTCCGCGGTACGCGCCATCGGGGTCAGGTTCTGACGGGAGAAGACCAGCGCGGTGGGGCCGTTGTCGCGCAGCATCGCCACCTTCCAGGAGACGGCGGACTCGATCGCGTCACAGCCGCGCCAGGTCTCGAAGTTGGGGATCGCACGCATGGTGGCCAACTGCTCGACCGGCTGGTGGGTGGGGCCGTCCTCGCCCAGACCGATGGAGTCGTGGGTGTAGACGTAGATGGGGTTGATCTTCATCAGGGCGGACATGCGCAGGGCGTTGCGCATGAACTCCATGAACATGAAGAAGGTGGCGCTGTAGGCACGGAAGCCGCCGTGCAACATCATGCCGTTGACCATATGGGCCATGCCGAACTCGCGCACGCCCCAGGAGATGTAGTTGCCGTTGGCGTTGCCGGCGTTCACCTTCACGGTGCCGGACCAGTTGGTCAGGTTGGAGCCGGTGAGGTCGGCGGAACCGCCGAACAGCTCGGGCACCACCGGACCCATCGCCTCGATGGCGTTCTGGGAGGCCTTGCGGGAGGCGATCTTGGGCATCTCCTCCTGGGTCTTGGCGATGTAGGCGTCCATCGCCTCCGCGAAGTTGGCGGGCAGGGTGCCGGCCATGCGGCGCTCGAACTCCGCCGCCTCGCTGGGGTACTCCGCCTTGTAGGCGTCGAACTTGGCCTGCCAATCGGCCTCGGCGGCGGCGCCCGCCGCCTTGTGATCCCAACCGGCGTAGATCTCTTCGGGGATGACGAAAGGCTCGTGCGCCCAACCCAGCTGATTACGGGTGGCGGCGATCTCGTCGTTACCCAGGGGGGCGCCGTGACAATCGTGGGTACCGGCCAGATTCGGGGAACCGAAACCGATGGTGGTCTTGCAGCAGATCAGGCTCGGCTTGGCGCCCTCGGCCTTGGCGGCCTCGATGGCGGCGTTGATGGCCTCGGCGTCATGGCCGTCCACGTCGCGGACCACGTGCCAGCCGTAGGACTCGAAGCGACCGCCGACGTCCTTCTCCATCCAGTCGGAGATGTGGCCGTCGATGGAAATATCGTTGTCGTCCCAGAAGGCGATCAGCTTGCCGAGGCCGAGGGTGCCGGCCATGGCGCACGATTCGTGGGAGAGACCTTCCATGAGGCAGCCGTCGCCCATGAAGACGTAGGTGTGGTGGTCGACGATCTCGTGCCCCGGCTTGTTGAACTGACCGGCGAGGGTGCGCTCGGCGATCGCCATGCCGACGGCATTGGTGATGCCCTGACCGAGCGGACCGGTGGTGGTCTCGATACCGTCGGCGTAGCCGTACTCGGGGTGACCGGCGGTCTTGGAGTGGAGCTGACGGAAGTTCTTGATGTCATCCATGCTCAGGTCGAAACCGGTGAGGTGGAGCAGGGAGTAGATCAGCATGGAGCCGTGGCCGTTGGAGAGAACGAAACGATCACGGTCGGCCCACTTGGCGTTCGTGGGGTTGTACTTCATGTGGCCGTTCCACAGCACTTCGGCAATGTCGGCCATGCCCATCGGGGCGCCGGGGTGGCCGGAATTGGCCTTCTGGACCGCATCCATACTGAGGGCACGGATGGCGTTGGCTAGTTCTCTGCGCGAGGGCATGCGTTTCTCCTTCTGCGGCGTGGTCGGCACCCCGCCGAGGGGGCGATTCCAAGGTCTGGGCCGGCTGCCGCGCCTGATGGTTTTTTATGAGAAATCTCAGATAGTTGTCCCGAACCCGCGAACGGAACGGGGACAGCGGCCGGTTATTAAAAACCAAGATCAACCATCTTGGCAACCGCGCGGAATTTCATTGGCCCATAAGCTGCCACGCATAACCCTCGCAACCATCTGATTTTTCAAAATTAATAATTTTGTGTTAAAGACCGGACCCAATTCGTGGAAACCCTTACACGAGGCGGCGTGCGCGAACCGCCGGGGCATTCGGCGGGCCTACACCTTCCACTTGATCGAGCACCCCATGCTCGGAATCTGTTCGGCCGGCCCCCGTCCGCTGCGCGCCACCTCCACCATCCCCTCGAACAGGTCGCGACGCACCTCGGCCGGGGCGGTCTCCTTGCGCGAGGCGTCGAGACGGCCGCGGTACTGAAGCTCCAGATCGCCGTTGTAGCCGAAGAAGTCGGGGGTACAGACCGCGCCGAAGGCCTTGGCCACCACCTGGCTCTCATCGAGCAGGTAGGGGAACGGGAAACCGAACTCGTCGGCCACCCGCTTCATCATCTCCGGCGAATCCTCGGCATATTGGGTCGCATCATTCGACATGATCGCCACCGAGCGGACGCCGTGATCGAGCAGTTCGCGGGTATCGCGCACGAGCCGCTCGCGCACCGCCTTGACGTAGGGGCAGTGATTGCAGATGAACATCACCAACAGCCCCCGCTCCCCCTTGCATTCCTCCAGCGTCCAGACCTTTCCATCCGTATCGGGCAAGGCGAAGCCGGGGGCAGGCTTGCCGAAATCACATACGGGAGTCTCCAGCGAAACCATTCGAAACCTCCTGATACTCGATCCATCGTTGACCCGGCAACATCACCGGAAGCGGCATGGAGACTACTATCACCCGAGGGACCGCCAGCGTCCACCCCATCAAAATCCCCCTTTCGCCACGCCATCCGACATTCGCTACC
>NZ_BAAHXB010000035.1:0-48446 GCF_054657215.1 Endothiovibrio diazotrophicus | reverse complement strand
GTACCGGGTTACGACGCAGAGCGTCCAAGGTACCGGGTTACGACGCAGAGCGTCGTAACCAGAGAACCGGCGACCCGTGGTTGAACCCCGAACTCAGAAGGTCAACCCCAAAGCCGCCGCCTCGGCGCTGCCGCGGGGGCCGGTGAAGTCATGGAGGCCGGCGTCCAGCGGGTGGCGGGTGCCCTCCATCACCAGCGACATCACCCGTGAGCCCTCCTCGAAGAGCAGCCCCTGATCGCGCAGGTAGGCGAGGCTCTCGCGCTTTTCCTCCGCGATGGTATTCACCGAGCAGGGCTCCTCCAGCTCGCGCAGCAACGCGACGTCCTCCTCCTCCAGCTCGTGCTCCAGCCGGTGGCCGCTGCGCGAGTCCTCGACCAGCCAACCCATGTCGTCCTCCACCAGCCGCAACCGCGGCGCGCCGCCCGCGGACTCCCAGCGCTCGCGCCAGCGCGCCACCGCCTCCACCAGGTGGCCCAGGTGTTCGGCCAGGTCCACTTGGTAGGGGGCGTCGATGTTGCGGTCGCGGAAGTAGTAGGCGAGGTTGGCGATCACCTGCGGCGCGAAGGGGTAGATCAGCTCGTGGTAGTCGAGCGGCTCCAGATCGAGACCGTAGTCTGCGTAACCGGTGAAGTAGGGGCTGAAGCGGTCGAAGCGCACCGGGAAGGCCCCCGACGGCGGCGGCAGGTGGACCAGCCGGGGGAGGTTCTTGCGGTACATCTCGAAGGTGTCGGCGGCCTCGCCGGGGAAGCCCACCAGCAGGTTCCACACCGGCTTCACCCCGGCCGCCGCGCAGTCGCCGAGGAAGCGGAGGTTGTTGAAGGCGGTGGTCCCCTTGCGCATCAGCTTGAGGGTCTTGGTGGCCAGCGACTCCACCCCCGGCTGCACCTCCATCACCCGCGCACGGGCCAAGGTGCGTAGCTGCTCGCGGCTCAGATCGGCGCGCACCTCGTAGAACAGGCTGACGTGCCCGGGCACCTTCAGCTCCGGCAGCAGTTGGTCGACGTAGCTGCGCGGGATGATGTTGTCGACGCTGGCGAAGCGCTTGGCCCGGTCGGCGTAGCGGCCCACCAGCGCCTCGATGGTGGCGCGCGCGGCTGCGATACCCATCTCGCGGAAGCCCATGTTGGCCCCGTTCAGCCCGCAGAAGGTGCAGTGCGCCTTCTCCCCCCACCAGCAGCCGCGGGAGGTCTCGAAGAGCAGCTCGATCTCGTCGGCGCGATGCTCGCCGAAGTGGCGGGCGTAGGAGTCGAGATAGACCGTGTAGTCCACCGCCACCGCCTGCTCGATGGGCCGCTCGGCGCCGTTGGCGGCGATCCCGTCGAGCTGCATCTCGGGCTTGGCGTCCCCCGGCAACGGCGGCTCGGCCAAGGCGGCGATGGAGCGGCTGTTGGCGCGGCAGAAGACCCCGTCGATGGCGGCCGGCGCCGCCTCGTCACCGGCCAGTTTCGCCTCGACGAAGCGCGGGAAGGAGCGCAGCGCGTGGCCGGCGAAGACGTAGTCGATCCACGGCACATGGTGGACGATCTCGATCCCCATGGTGCCCTCGCAGTTGGCCCCGCCCATCACCACGGTGGCCTTTGCGCCGCGCGCCTTCAGCCGGCGGGCCAGGGCGAAGCTGGGGACGTTCTGGAAGAACATCGAGGTGAGGCCGACGATGTCGGCCTCCATCAACCCGCAGCGATCGATCATCGCGTCGAGGATCGCCGGCAGCTCGGCGCGCACCGGCGCCAGCTCCCGTTGGTAGCGCGCCACCTGTTCGGCGCCGAAGTGGTGGCTGTAGCGGGAGAAGTAGGCCTCCTCGTTGACCGTCAGGTCGGGGAAGGCGGCCTCGCGGAACAGCCACTCGCCGAAGCCGCAGGTGTGGCCGGCGAGGCTCTCGGAGATCCAGGCGTAGAGCTCCGCGCCGACCCGCGCGCCGAAGTCGTGATTGAGGTAGTGGACCGCCACCTCCACCCGATCGCCGAAGCGCTCGGCGAGCACGCTCTCCAACTGGTGCAGCGCGATCGAGGGGAGCTGCAGCGAGGAGAAGGGCATATTGACCAGGGCGATACGCATGGTGGCGTTCTCCATCGAATCAGAGCAAGAGAATGAAGAGGAAAAGGTCCGCAAATGAACGCGAATAAACGCAAATAGGGCGGGCCGTGCCCGCCGCAGCCTATCCGCCAGCACCAACCTTGGACACGGGGTTCACCGCCTCCTTGAGGCTTGTACCTTCCCGTAGGAGCGGCCCCTAGGCCGCGATCGGCGCGGAGGAAGGCTCCTCGGTTCGGCTGACGGTAGTAAACGGAAACGGCGTCATCGCGGCCTAAGGGCCGCTCCTACAGGGGGAAGCTCGACATCATTTTGCCGAAGCTCACCAGCACCTTGCGGCTGCCGGTGAACGGACGGCGGCCGTGGGCGGAGAGCATGTTGTCGAAGAGCATCACGTCTCCCACCCGCCAGTCGAACTGGCGGGCACAGGCGGCGAAGGCGTCGCGCACCCGGTCGAGGATCTCCGCTTCGATCGGCGCACCGTCGCCATAGTAGGCGTTCCGCGGCAACCCCTCCTCGCCGAAGATATCGAGCAGATCCTCCATCACCTCCGCGCCCAGCGCCGAGGGGTGAAAGAGGTGCGCCTGATTGAACCAGAGGCGATCGCCGGTAACCGGGTGACGGGCGGTGCCCTGGCACACCTGGCGGGTGCGCAGGTGGCCGTCGGCGAGCCACTCGAACTGGATGTCGTTGGCCGCGCAGTAGGCCTCCACCCCCTGCGGGTCGTCGGTCTGGAAGACGGTGCGCCAATCGAGATCGAAGCCGTCGTGGTAGTTGCGCACGTACTGCACCCCGCGCCGCTCGAATTCGGCCACGATCTCCTCGCCGATCGCCCCGGTAATGGCGCGCACGTCGGCCATCGGGCTCTGCCCGCCGCTGTCGGGGGCATCGACGCAGCCGAACAGCATGCGCAGCGGCCAGTCGCGCTGGTAGGCGTTCTCGCAGTGGAGCAGGATCTCCCGCTCGGCCGGGTACTCGGTGGTGGTGAGCACCCCGTCGGCCAGTTCGGTACGCGGGGTGGAGCGGTAGACGTAGCCGGCCGGCTGCGGGATCAGACGATCGCGCACCCGCTTGAAATCGTCCTCGTCGCGCGCCCCGAAATCGCGCAGCAGCACCACCGGATAGTCGGCGGCCAGCGCCTCGATCGCCGCGAGGTTCGCCTCGGTCCAGGCGGCGGCATCGGTCACCGGCCCGTCGGGGCGCACCACCACCGCCCACGGCTCGTCGCCGTAGAGCCGCTCCACCGTGCCGTCGATCATCGTCATCGCTGCGTCTCCCAAAGTCGTTCGATTCGCTCCGCCAGCCCCGCGGACCGGAGGATCGTGCGGTGGCTCCCCGCCGCCACCTCCACCGTCAGCGCGCGGAACACCGCGTTCCAGCCCAGGTCGGGCGCCTCGCCGGCGCGCGGATTGTCGGCGGCGCGGATCAGCGCCGCCCCACCGGGAACCTCGCCGAAGCGGTGTTCGGCGGCGATGCGGATATTCTCCCGCACCCGCGCCACCGTCGCCTCGTCCGCCCCGATCTCCGCCGCCGCCGCGGCCACCTCCCGGTCGGCCGCGCCGTCGTCGAAGCGCCCCGGTGCGGCGGCGTCGATCAACGCCAGCCGCACGTCCCGCCCGTCACGCCGCAGCCGCTCGGCCACCGCCGCGGCGATCGTCGCCCCCAGCGACCACCCCGCAAGGCGGATCACCCCGCCCGGCTCATCGGCGGCGATGGATTGCGCATAGGCGTCGGCCTGCTCGCCGAGCGAGGCGAAGCCTCTTCCCTGCTCCACCGCCACCACCCGCGCCCCGTTGCACCAGGCACCGGCCAGCCCCCCGTAACTCCGTCCGGAGCCATCCACCGGATGAAACAGATAGGCCGCCGGCCTCTCCCCGTCACGAAGCCCACGCAACCGACACGCCCCCTCCTCCCGCTCCAGTGCCCCCGACAGGCCGGCGGCATCGGGGTGGGCGAAGAGCAGGGCCAGCGGCACCGGGCGTCCCAGCCGCTCGCCGAGGCGGGCGACCAGCTTCACCGCCAGCAGCGAGTGGCCGCCGAGGGTGAAGAAGTCGCGGTGGCGACCCGGCCGCCCCGGCAATCCCAGCACCTCGGCGAAGACCTCGAGGATCGCCGCCTCATTTGCCGACAGCGGCACCTCGTCACCTTCGCCATGGGCCGGTCGCGGATCGCCCAGCGCGCCGCGATCCACCTTGCCGGTGGCGGTCGCCGGCAGCCGTTCGAGGATGGTGATGTAGGCGGGGAGCATGGTCGCCGGCAGCCGCGCGGCGAGCCCGGCGCGCAGCGCCCCCTCGCTCCCCGGGGCCGGCCCCGAGACCCACACCGCCAGCGCCGCGCCGTCCTCCCCGTCCACCCGCTTGGCCGCCGCCTGTTCCACCTCCGGCAGGGCGGCGAGCGCCGCCTCGATCTCATCGAGTTCGATACGCACGCCGCGGATCTTCACCTGGCGGTCGTCGCGGCCGACGAAGCGCAGCCGCCCGTCGCCGCCGACCCGCACCCGGTCGCCGCTGCGGTAGGCGCGACCGCCACCACCACGGGGATCGGCGACGAAGCGGGCCTGCTCCTCCGCCGGCGCGCCCAGATAGCCGAGACCGACCCCCACCCCGGCCACCCACAGCTCGCCGATGGCGCCGGGGATCGCCGGCAGGCCGACACCGTCCATCACCAGCGCCGCCATACCGGAAATCGGCGTGCCGATGTCGGGGCCTTCCGGGCGCGCGACGTCGCACGCCCCGTGGGTGGTGCAGATGGTCGCCTCGCAGGGCCCGTAAGCGTTGAGCAGCCGCCGCCCCGGCGCCCAGCGCCGCACCAGGTCGGCGGTGAGCGCCTCGCCGGCGGTAACCAGGGTGGTCAACCCGGGCAGATCGACCGCGCCGAGGGCGGCCAGCGCCGAGGGGGTGATGGTCAGATGGGAGACCTTCCGCTCGGCCAGGGTCGCCGCCAGCGGCGCCCCGGCGGCCAGCGCATCGCGTTCGGCCAGCACCAGGGTGCCGCCGTTGCCGAGGGTGGTGAAGACCTCCCACACCCAGGCGTCGAAGGCCGGCGCGGCGAGCTGGAGGACGCGGGCGCCGGGGCCGATGGCCAGATCGGCGCCGATCGCCGCGATCAGGTTGGCCAGCCCCGCGCGGGGCAGCGCCACCCCCTTCGGCTCGCCGGTGGAGCCGCTGGTGAACTGGACGTAGGCGGGAGGCCCCTCCCCGCTCATCAGCTCCGGCAGGTGAACCAGCCTCTCCTCCATGCGCGCCCGCCGCTCACCGGGGAGCAGCGGATCGATCAGCGCCAGGGTACGGTTGCGCAGCAACGCCGAGAGGGCGCGGACCACCCGCTCCAGGGTGGCCTCGACACCGACCACCGCCACCGGCCCGGCCCCCCACTCCACCGCCCGCGCGCGCTCGAACAGCTCGCCGTAGGTGAGCGTCTCCGTGTTGGATTCCACCGCCGGCAGGTCACGGTGGCGCTCCAGCGCCTCCTCCAGCCGCGTGCTCAACGGCCGCTCCTCGGCGGGCGGCGGCCCGGCAAGCCAGGCGCGGGCGAGATCGGCCCGGGCCACCGCCGGCAGCCGCTCCACCGGCGTGCCGGCCTCCCGCACCAGCCCGTAGAGCAGGGTGACGAAGGCGCGTCCCCAGGCCGCCACGGTCGCCTCGTCGAGCAGTGTCCGATCGTAGATCAGGCCGCCCTCGATGGCCCCGTCGCGGCCGCGGGCGAGGGTCAGCGAGAGGTCGAACGGCGCGGTGGCGACCGGCAGCGGCCACGCCTCGGGGGCCAGCGCCGCGGTCCCCTTGAGGTCCGCCGCGGCGAGCCGCGCCTCCTGCCAGTCGAGCACCGTGTGCAGCAGCGGCGTGCGCCCCGCCACGCGGGGCGGGTTGAGCGCCTCGACGATGCGCGCGAGCGGTGTGCGCGAATGCCTCAACAACCCCGCCATCGCCTCCCGTACCTCGCCGAACAGCGCGTTGCCGGGCGTCTCGCCGGCCACCTTGAGGCGCAGCGGCAGGGTGTTGAGGAACAGCCCCGCCACCCGTTCGAAGCCCTCCGGGCGGTCGCTCACCGGGATGCCGATCACCACCTCCTCGGCCCCGCTCAGGCGGTGCAACAGCAGGGCGTAGGCGGTCACCAGCAGGCCGTGGAGGGTGCCCCCGCGGCGGCGCACGTGGGCCTCGGCGGCGACCACCGCCGTATGCTCGATGCGGAAGGCGAGCGAGCCGCCGCGCGGGCGGTGATGGAGACCGCGGGGACGGTCGGTGGGGAGATCGAGGAGCGGTGGAGGCGCGGCCAGCCGCGCGCGCCAGTAGGCCAGCTCCGCCTCGCCCTCGCGTTCCTGTTGGCGCGCCCACCAGCCGGCGTAGGCGCGGTACTCCGCCGCCGGTGCGGGGCCGGGGTCGCCGCCGGCGAGCAGGGTGATCAGCTCGGCGAGGAGCAGCGACAGGGTCCCGCCGTCGCTGACGATGTGGTGCAGCGAGAGGATCATCACCCCCTCCCCCGCCTCGCCGGTGACGAAGCTCAGCCGCGCACTCTCCCCCCGTTCCAACGCGAAGGGATGGGCGGCGTCTCGGGTGGCGGTTTCGATCACCGTTGTCTCCATACCGCGGTCACCGGAGACGACGCGGGGCGCCACCCATCCCTCATTATCGAGTTGGATGGTGGGACCCTCCTCGCCTTCGGGGTAGGCGGTGCGCAGGATCGGGTGGCGGGCCGCCAGGCGGGTGAAGACCTCAGTGAGGGCACGTTCGGGGTCGGGCAGGCGAAGGCGGACGGCGGCCTGCATGATGTAGGCGCCACCCTCGGCGGCGAGCCGCCGCTCCAGCCAGAGCTGGGCCTCGCCGGGGGATATCCGTGGAGACTCCCCTTCGACCAAGCGGGTGGCGGGGCCCACGTCGGCGACCGGCGCCTCTTCGCCGGGGACCAAGAGTTCGGCGATACCGCGGGCGCTGTGCCCGCGGTGGACCACATCGTTGGCGATCTCGCCACCCAATTCGCGCTTCAGCGCGGCCACCGCGCGGATGGCGTTGAGCGAGGTACCGCCCGCCGCGAAGAAGTCGGCATCGGCCTCCAGCTCCGGCTGCTTCAACACCCGGCGCAGAATCGCCAGCACCGCCGCCAGCCCGGCGGGGACCTCCGCGGCCGGCGGGAAGAGCCGCTGCGCCATCGCCCGCGGGGTGGGCGCCGCGGTCAGTTCGTTGAAGCCCAGCTCCACCCCGTGGTCGCGCTTGATCCGGGCGAGCAGGCGGATCGCGGTGAGCGAGCTGCCGCCGGCGGCGAACAGATCGGTATCGGCGTCGGCCGCGCCCTTGAGCACGCCGCGCCACAGCTCGACCAGCGCCGCCAGCCGCGCGTCGTCGACCGGCGCAGGGGCGGCCTTGCGCTCCACCGGCGGCAGCGGCTCGGCGGCGAGCCGGGCGCGGTCCACCTTGCCGTTGACGGTCAGCGGCAACTGCTCGCGCATCACGATCCGATCGGGCAGCAGGTGGGCCGGCAGCACCCGCGCCAGCCCCTCGCGGCAGGCGGCCGGTGTCGCCGTGCCGACCACGAAGGCGACCAGCTTGCGCTCACCGCCCTCCTCCAGCGCCGCCACCGCGGCGCTGCGCACGCCGTTCAGATGACCCAGCGCCGCCTCGATCTCGCCCGGCTCGATGCGGTAGCCGCGCACCTTGAGCTGGTCGTCGAGGCGCCCCAGGTACTCCAGGTTGCCGTCGGCGAGGAAGCGCACCCGGTCGCCGGTGCGATAGATCCGCGCCTGCGGGTCGTCGCCGAAGGGATCGGGGAGGAAGCGCTCGGCGGTGAGTTCGGGCCGCCGCCAGTAGCCGCGGGCGACGCCGGCGCCGCCGATGTAGAGCTCACCCACCGCGCCGGCCGGCAGCAGGTTGCGGTGGGCATCGAGCACGTAGAGCCGGGTGTTGTCGATCGCCCGGCCGATCGGCACCGCGCCGCGCTCCCCGTCGCGCGCCTCGAACACCGCGCAGCCGACCACCGTCTCAGTGGGGCCGTACTCGTTGATCAGGCGGATCGACGGCGCGCCGCGGCGCCACGGGTTGCTGGTGGTGGCGAGCAGCGCCTCGCCGCCGATGACGAGGGCGGCGGTGCCGCCCCGCTGCTCGGCGATCGGCCGCAGCTCGGCGAGCAGGTCGAGGTGCGCCGGGGTGAGCTTGACGAAGCTGTAACCAGCCCCCGCGGCGAGCCGCTCGGCCAGCGCCTCGACCGCCCCGGCTTCGGGCAGCAGGTGGACCGGCCGGCCGGCCACCAGCGGCGCCCAGAAACTGAGCACGGTGGCGTCGAACGCCGTGGCGGTGACCACCGGGGCGCCGTTGCCGGCGGCCACGTGGTAGTGCTCGACGGCCCAGTTCAAATAGTTGACCACCCCGCGGTGGGGCACCATCACCCCCTTCGGACGGCCGGTGGAGCCGGAGGTGTAGATCAGGTAGGCGAGGTCGTCGGAAGTAGGCGACTGCCGCGCCTGCGGTACACCACCTCCGCCGAGGTGCTCGAAACGCCCTTCCGCCACCGCCTGGAAACGGGCGATGCCGTCCTCCGCCACCCGCTCCACCACCACCCGTTCGGCGGCAGAGAAGAGGATCGCCGCCGGCTCGGCGTCGTCGATCAGGTCGCCCAGCCGCGCCTCCGGGGTGGTCACCTCCAGCGGGACGTAGGCGGCCCCCACCCGCAGCACGCCGAGCATCGCCACCGGCAGGGCAACGCCCCGCGGCAGCAGGATCAACACCCGGTCGCCGCGGCCGACACCGGCGGCGGCCAACTGCCCGGCCAACGCCTCGGCCCGTCCGGTGAGTCCGGCGAAATCGAGCGCGCCGTCTTCGGCGAGCACCGCTGTCGCCGCGGGGGTCTGTGCCGCCGCCTCGAAGACCCAACGGTCGAGGGTGGTCTCCGGCAGCGCCCGCGCCTCGCCCCGCCCCGCGGTGCGCAGTGCCGCCGCCTCCTCCTCTCCCACCAGGGAGAACGCACTGAGCAGCGTCTCGCGATTGGCGCAGATCCACTCGATGGCGGCGCGATAGCGCCCCGCCAGCGAGGCGGCGAGTCCCTCCGGCAGCACGCCGCGGGCGTGGTCGAAGCCGGCGCGGATCCCCTCGTCGGTGCGCACCATGGAGAGCATCAGGTCGAACTTGGCGGTGCCGCGGTCGCAGTCGATGGGGGTCAGCGTCGCCCCATCCAACTTCGGCGGCAGGATGCCGGCATCGTCGAAGTTGAAGAACAGCCGCGCCACCTTCTCGCCCGCGCCGCGGGACTCGGCGAGCCGGCGCATCAACCGCTCGAAGGGGATCTCCCGCTCCTCCAGGGCATCGACCACCGCCTCGCGCACGCCGGCGAGCAGGGCGTCGACGCTCTGCGCCGGGTCGAGGTCGAGGGCGAGCACCACGGTGTTGACGAAGCAGCCGACGGTGCCGTGCAACTCGGCGCGGTCGCGTAGCGCCACCGGGGTGCCGATGGCGAGGCGATCGCGGTCGCCGAGACGCGCGACCAGCAGCGCGTAGGCCGCGGCGAGCAGCGCGTAGGGGCTCACCCCGGCCTCCCGCGCCCGCTCCTCGACACCGGCCACCAGCGCCGGCTCCAGAACGAACGGGATCATCGCCGCGTCGCCGTCTACGGCGGACTCCGGCCGCGGCGGCAGGCCGAGATCGAAAGGCACCTCACGCAGCCGCTCCACCGCCCGCTCCAGACGCGCCTGCGCCTGCACCCCCTCCAGCTGTTCGAGCTGCCACGCCCCCCAATCGGCATATTGCAGCTCCACTTCCGGCAGCGCGCTCGCGCTGCCGGTGTTGTAGGCGGCGGCCAGTTCGTCGAGCAGCAGGCGGATCGACCAGCCGTCCACCGCGATGTGGTGGAAGACCAGGATCAGCGCCACGGGCCGCCCGCCGACGGTGGCCAGCGCGGCGCGGATCGGCGGCTCGCGGTGGAGATCGAAGGGGTGGGCCGCCTCGCGCGCGGTGAATTCGGACAACGCCGAGGCATCCGCCAGCGGCACCACCCGCAACAGGTCGGGCAACGCCTCGGCGATCGCCTGCACCGGCCCCGTCTCCTCGTCGCGGTAGACGGTGCGCAGGATCTCGTGACGGTCGACCAGCGCGCCCAAGGCGGCGCGTAGCGCGACGAGGTCGAGGCGGCCCTCAACGGCGTAGGCCACCGGCACGTTGTAGCGGGTGGAGGCGGGCTGCGCCCACTGCTCGGCGAGGATGCCCGCCTGGATGGTGGAGAGCGGCAGGTCGGGTTCGGCGACGAACTCCACCGCGGCCAATCGTTCGGCCTCACTCATCGATTACGCGCTCCAATTGGGGATGGAGAGGAAGAGAAGAGTTCACGCAGAGGGCGCGGAGGAGCAGAGAACGCAGAGCCCTCTCTTCTCTGCGCGCGCTGCGTGACAAAAGCGGTAGGCGTAAGCATTCGGGTAGGGTGTGCCGACGACAGGAGGCGCACCACTTCGTAGAGACCGGTGCGCCTCCTATCGTCGGCACACCCTACGTTCTCAGTCTGCATCGACGCACTCCGCCGGTTGGGGCAATGTAATCGGGTCTGGGATCATCAACGTCGGTCGGACCATTTTGGGCGCTGAAGGCCGGGCAAGGAAGCGGTGCGCGCGGTATTTGTATCGTCTTCACATTCCGTTTTCACGGTAAATCCGCACATATTTTTGGCGATGTCCGGGTTAGCTGTTGCATTTGATTGCCGGCCCCGGGGTTTCCTGTGGGAGCGACCCTTAGGGCTCGCGAAAGAATAACTTCCTGTTTTGGAACGCCGATCCGCTCCGCCCGGCGGCGTTGCGCAAAGGGTTGCATACAACGAGTATGCGCCCCTTTGCGCGCCTTGCCGGGCGGGCGTCTCAACGCCCCAAAACAGGAAGTTATTCTTTCGCGAGCCCTTAGGCCGCGATCATAACGGAGTAGGGCATTTGAATTCGGCTCGCGGCAGGGGCGGACACGGCGCCCGGCTTCCGCCGTTGGAGTACACGCCCGGGCGTGTACGGATTTCCCGCCACGTTCTGGGAAAACGCTGCATTTTTTTGCTCGTACAGCCCCAAGGCTGTACTCCATCCGATTCAATCAGCGCTTCCTTTGCACACTGTTATACGCCCGTTGGGCTTCGCTGCGCTCAACCCAACCTACGACGGACGGGAGCGGCGGCTGCGACGCTGGATCGGGCCGCCGCCGCCCGACGGCGCATCGCCGCGCGCCGCCTCCACGGCGGCGGCCATGGCACGGAGCGCGGGGTGGTCGAAGACCGCCCGCAGCGGCAGCTCCACCCCCAGCCGCTCGCGGATCAGCGCCACCAGCTTCACCCCCAGCAGCGAGTGGCCGCCGGCGGCGAAGAAACCCTCCTCGGGCCGGTAGCCGCCACCACCCAACAACTCGCCCCACAGCCCGGCCAGCGTCCGCTCGGTCTCGCTGGCGTAGCTCACCTCACTCCGCTCCATCTCGCCCTCGTCCGCCAGGACGAGGGCGTTGCGATCCAGCTTGCCGTTGGCGTTCAGCGGCAGGGCGTCGAGGAGGAAGATCCGTCGCGGCACCATCCACTCCGGCAGCCGTTCGGCCAGCGAGGCACGCCAGCGGCGCGGCGCCTGGTCATCGGCAGAGGCCACCACCCAGGCATAGAGGGCACGATCCGCGGCGCCGTCACCGCCGCCCCGCTCGCGCAGCTCCACCGCCACCTGCTCGGCCCCGCTCACCTCGCGCAGCGCCACCTCGATCTCGCCCGGCTCGATGCGGAAGCCGCGCAGCTTGATCTGCCGATCGACCCGCCCGAGGTACTCGACGGCCCCATCGGCGCGGCGGCGCACCCGGTCGCCGGTGCGATACATGCGCGCGCCCGGCACGTTGGAGAAGGGATCGGCGACGAAGCTCTCGGCGGTGAGACCGGGACGACCGAGGTAGCCGTCGGCAAGGCCCGCGCCGCCGATCCACAGCTCGCCGGCGACGCCGCGCGGCAGCGGCTCCAGCCAGGGATCGAGGACGTACAGGGCGGTAGCGCGGATCGGCCCGCCGATGGGCACTCGCCGCGCGCCCTCCGCCACCGCGTCGACCGGGAAGAAGCTGGCGAAGGTGGTGGTCTCGGTAGGGCCGTAGGCGTTGACCAGACGCAGCGCCGGCCAGCGCCGGCGCGCCTCGCGCACCGCCGTCACATCGGCCGCCTCGCCACCGAACAGCACCTCCTCCAGGCCGCCGAAGGCGTCCGCCCCGGCGAACACCAGCCGGTTGAACAGCGCGCTGGTGAGGAAGGTGGAGTGGACCTCGGCGCGGACGAAGGCCGCCGCCAGCGCCTCCGGCTGGTAGCTCGCCTCGCGCTCGATCACCACGCAGGTGGCGCCGTTCAACAGCGCGCACCAGATCTCGTAGGTGGCGGCGTCGAAGGCGGTGGTGGCGATCTGGGCGATCCGCTTGCCGGGGGCGAACTCGGCAAAGGTCGGCTCCAGCGCCAGCCGCAGCACCGCCCGCTGGGGGATGCGGATCCCCTTGGGGCGGCCGGTGGAGCCGCTGGTGAACATCAGGTAGGCGGCATCCGCACCAAGAAGCGACGGCGGCCGGAACGGCTTCGACTCCGCCGGAAGTTCGCCGCAGGAGACCACCGCCACGGACTCACCCAACCAGTCGGGGTGGCCGCCGTCGCTGATTACCAGACGGATTTCGGCGTCTTCGGCCATTTCGGCCAGACGCGGGCCCGGCTGCTCCGGGTCGAGCGGAACGTAGGCGCCGCCGGCCTTGAGCACTGCCAGGAACAGCGCGATCTGCTCGACGCCGCGGGCCATGTGAATGCCCACCGGCTCGCCGCGCCCGACCCCGCGGGCGCTCAGCCCGGCGGCCAGGGCGTCGCTCCGCGCGTCCAGCTCGCGGTAGCTCATCACCTCGCCGTCCGGCCCCTCCAGGGCCGGACGGTCGCCGTGCAGCGCCGCCATTTCGGCGAAGCGCGAGACCACCGTGCCTTCCGGGGCGGCGCGCGCGTCCACCGCCTCGGGTCCTGCCACCTCGGCCCGCCACTCGGCGCTCCCCGGGGCGAGCAGCGCCAGCCCCGCCAGCGGCTGCTCCGGCCGCTCGGCGAGCGCCTCCAGCACCCGCGTGTAGCCGCGGCCGATGCGCCGCGCCCCGGCCTCGCTGAACAGGTCGTCGGCGTAGTGCAGCACCAGATCGAGGCGCCCGCCGAAGTCGTCGAAGGCGAAGGTGAGGTCGTAGCGGGCGCTCACCGCGTCGCTGTGCACCGGCGTCACCGCGGCCCCCTCCAGTTCGAGGGCCATGCGGTCGGCCGGTTGCAGCACCATCATCACGCGGAACAGCGGGGTGCGCGCCGAGCGGTCGAGGTTGAGCGCGTGGACCACCCGGTCGAGCGGCAGCTCCTGCCAGGTGAACCCCTCCAGCACCTCGCGGCGCGCCACCTCCAGCGCGTCGTCGAGGGTCGTCGCCTCCGCCAGACGCAGGCGCAGCGGCACGGTGTTGACGAAGTAGCCCACCAGCTCGCGGGTCTCCTCGCGATCGCGGCCGGAGGCGGGGGTGCCGACCACCACGTCGTCCTGCCCGGAGAGCCGCTCCAGGGTCACCCCGAGGCCGGCCAGCAGCAGCATGAACAGCGTCGCCTGACGCTCCCGCGCCCGCCGGCGCAGGCCGTCGGCGAGGCGCGCCGGGATCGGCAGGCGCAGGATCGAGCCGCTGAAGGCGCGGGCATCCTCGCGGACCAGCTCCTCGGGCAGCTCCAACTGCTCCGGCGCGCCGCGCAACCGCTCGGCAACGGCAGCCAACGCCTTTGCGGACTCCTCGCCATCCAGCCGCGCCCGCTGCCACAACGCCCAGTCGTAGTATTCGATCGCGTGGGGCGGCGGCGCGAAGGGGCGGCCACGGCGGCGGGCGTGGTAGGCGGCGGTGAGGTCGCGGTAGAGCACCGGCGCCGAGGCACCGTCGGTGACCGAGTGGTGCATCACCAGCGAGAGCAGATGACGGCCGTCCGGCAGTTCGCCCAGCGCCACCCGCAACGGCAGCTCCCGCTCCAGGTCGAAGCGATAGCGGGCGTGGCCGTGGAACCAGGCGCGGATTCCCGCCTCGTCCGCGGAGGGGAGGCCCTCGACGAGCAGCTCGGGCGCGGCCTCCGCGGTCAGCCGCACCACCGGCCGGCCGTCCTCCTCCGGCATCCGCCCGCGCAGCACCTCGTGGCGGGCGGTCAGGTCGGCGAAGGCGGCGGCCAGCGCGTCGAGGTCGAGGGGGCCGTCGATGAGGAAGCCGTCGGGGACGTTGTAGGACTCGCTCCCCTCCACCCGCGAGAGGAACCAGAGCTGGTCCTGGCCCGGCGCGGGGAGCAGCTCGGCGCCGGCCGGGCGGCGGGTCAGCGGGGCGCCGTCGGCGCGGCGCGCCTGACGCACCGCGCGGGCCAGCGCGCGCGGGGTGGCGTGGGAGAAGACCACGTTGGCCGGCAACTCCACGCCGAGCGCCTTACGCAGACGACCCGCCACCTGCACCGCCAACAGCGAGTGCCCCCCATGGGCGAAGAAGTTCTCCTCCACTCCGAGGTTCTCCAAGGCGAGAACCTCGGAGAACAGGGAACAGCAGATCTCTTCCTCGGGGGTCTCGGGGTGGCCGGAGGCACTGCCGGCCTTCATTTCAGGGGCGGGCAGGGCCTTGCGGTCGAGTTTGCCGCTGACGGTCAGTGGGAGTTCGGGGAGGAGCACCCAGTCGCTCGGGACCATGTAGTCGGGGAGGCGCTCGCGCAGGTAGGGGCCGAGGTCGGCGGGAGGGGCGTTCTCCGCGGTGACCAGGTAGCCGACCAGCCGCTGGTCGCCGGGGCGGTCCTCGCGCAGCACCACCGCCGCCTCGCGGACCTGCGGGTGGGCGGCGAGCAGCGCCTCGATCTCGCCCGGCTCGATGCGGAAGCCGCGCAGCTTCACTTGGAAATCGGAGCGCCCGAGGTAGATCAGCGCACCGTCGGCGCGCCGCCGCGCGCGGTCGCCGGTCTTGTACATCCGCGCACCGGGCTCCGCTGAGTGGGGATCGGCGATGAAGGTCTCGGCGGTCAGACCGGGGCGATTCAGGTAGCCCCGCGCCAACTGCACCCCACCGATCCACAAATCCCCCGCCACGCCGACTGGCACCGGCTCCAGCGCCCCGTCGAGCACATAGAGCCGGGTGTTGGCGATGGCCTGCCCAATCGGCACCGGCTCCCCCTCGGCAGCGGAGCAGGCCCAATGGGTCACATCGATCGCCGCCTCGGTCGGCCCGTACAAATTCTGTAATGTCGCCTCCGCGGGGGCGGCGCGATAAAAGTCCGCCACGGTCGCCGCCGGCAACGCCTCCCCACTGGAGACCACCGTGCGCAACGCCCGGCACTCCCCCAGCGCCGCCCCCGCGGAGGCGATGAAGGTGCGCAGCATGGAGGGGACGAAGTGCAGGGTGGTGATCGCCTCGTCGCGGATCAGCCGCGCCAGGTAGTCCGGGTCGCGGTGACCGCCCGGCTTCGCCACCACCAGGCAGGCCCCGGTGATCAACGGCCAGAAGAACTCCCACACCGAGACGTCGAAGGTATATGGGGTCTTCTGCAACACCCGGTCACCGTCACCGATGGGGAACGCCTGCTGCATCCACAGCAGCCGGTTCTCCAAGCCGCGATGACGGTTCATCACCCCCTTCGGCCGGCCGGTGGAGCCGGAGGTATAGATGACGTAGGCGAGCCCCTGCGGGTCCACCGCGACCTCCGGATCGCCGGCCGCCGCCGCGCGACGCCCGCCGCGACCCGCCTCATCCACCAGCACGGTGCGCCCGCCGTGGCTCGGCAGCCTTTCGAGCAGCGCGCTGTGGGTCACCACCACCGGGGCCGCCGCATCCTCGATCATGAAGCGCAGCCGCTCCTCGGGCAGCTCCGGGTCGAGCGGCACGTAGGCGCCGCCCGCCTTCATCACCGCCAACAGCGCGGTGACCAGCTCCATCGAACGCTCCAGCGCCACGCCCACCCGCACCTCCGCGCCGACCCCGGCGCGGAGCAGCCGCCGGGCCAGGGTGTTGGCCCGCTGGTTGAGTTCACCGTAGGCGATCTCGTGGCCCGCGAAGCGCAGCGCCGGCCACTCCGGCACCGCCGCGGCGAGCGCCTCGAAGCGGCGGTGGACCGGGATGAAGGGGCCGTAGTCCCTCCCGGTGTCGTTGACCCCGTCGAGCAGCCAGTCACGCTCCGCCTCGCTCACCAGCGGCAGCGTGGAGACTCGCCCGGCGGCCCCTTCGGCCAGTCGGCCAAGCAGACGCAGGAAGCGCTCGATCCAGGTTCGGGCGGTGGCCTCGGTGAAGAGGTCGCCGGCGTACTCCAGGGCGCAGACCAGCCCCGGCCCCTGCTTGAGTACCTGGAGCTGTAGATCGAACTTGGCGGTGCCCGCATGGAGCAGCTTCGGCGTGCCGCGCAGATCACCGAAGGCGAGCGCCGGCTGCGCCTCATCGGTGAAGGCGATCATCGCCTGGAAGAGCGGCGTGTAGCGGGTGTCGCGGGGCGGATCGAGGGTCTCGATCAACCGATCCAGCGGCACCGCGTCGGCGATGGCGGCGGTAACCCGGTCGTGCACGCGGCCGATCAGGGTGGCCGCATCGGGATCGTCGTCGAGGGTCACCCGCAGCACCGCGGTGTCGGCGAAGAAGCCCACCACGCCCTCGGTTTCGGCCGCCTCGCGGCCATCGTAGGGGATGCCGAGCAGCAGATCGTCGCTGCCGGCGGTGCGCGCCAGCAGCAGCGCATAGGCGGTGGTGAGCAGGGCGAAGGGGGTGACGCCGAGGGCGCGGGCGCGCTCACGCAGCCGCCGCTCCAGCTCCGCGTCGACGGTCGCCGCGACCACCGCGCCGAGGTGGCTGCGCTGCGCCGGACGGGGGAAGTCGGTGGGCAACTCCAGTTGCGTGGGCGCCCCCTTCAACGCCTCCAGCGCACGCGCCAACGCCGCCTCGTCGCGCTCCGCACGCGGACTACCGTAGCGCCACGCCACCCAGTCCGCATAGCTCACCGGTAGCGCTTGGCGCGCTACCGGATGGTTCGCGATGCGGGCGTTGTAGAGGGCGCTCAGGTCGTTGAGCAGCGGGGCCACCGAATGGCCGTCCACGGCGATGTGGTGGGCGACCAGGATCAGTGCCGAACGGGTCCCGCCGAAACGCAGCAGATAGGCGCGTAGCGGCGGTTCGGCGGAAAGGTCGAAACGGAGCCGGGCCAGTTCCCCCGCCCGCTCCTCGACCAAGGCCTCCACCTCGGCGGACTCCATCGCCGGATGATCTTCCAGCGACAGCGTCACCGCCTCCGCCGGCAGCAGCCGGCCGCTCACCCGGTCGCCGACCACCACCGCGGTACGCAGCGCGGCATGGCGCTCGACCAGATCGTGCAGCGCGCCGCGCAGCGGCCCCTCCTCCACCACCCCGTCAAACAGTGAGGCGAGCGGCACGCTGTAGGCGAGGCTACCGCCGTCGATCCGCTCCATCAGCGCGAGCCGCGCCTGCATCGGCGAGACCGGCCGCTCGTCGCCGGCCCACGCCCGCGCCTCGATCGCCGCCCCGGCCGCACCTGCGCGTTCGATGGACTCGGCCATCTCCGCCAGCCGCGGGCGGGCGAACAGCTCGCGCAGCGGCAGCGCCACGCCGAAGCGCTCGCGAATCCGCGCCGCCAGCCGCACCCCGAGCAGCGAGTGGCCACCCGCGGCGAAAAAGCCTTCTTCGGGGCGATAGCCGCCACCGCCCATCAACTCCGCCCACAACTCCGCCAAGGCACGCTGGGTCTCAGTGGCATAGCGCATCTCCGCCACGGACATCTCTCCCTCGTCCGGCAGGACGAGGGCGTCGCGGTCCAGCTTGCCGTTGGGGGTGAGCGGGAAGGACTCCAGGATGCCGATGCGCCGCGGCACCATCCACTCGGGCAGCCGCGCGGCCAGTTCGCCACGCCAGCCGCGCACCACCTCCGGGTCGGCCCCGGCGGGACGCACCACCCAGGCGTAGAGGGCGCGGTCGCCACCCGCCCGCTCGCGCGCCTCGACCGCCACCTGCTCGACGCCGCAGACCGCGCGCAGCGCCGCCTCGATCTCGCCGGGCTCGATGCGGAAGCCGCGCAGCTTGATCTGGCGGTCGATCCGCCCGAGGTACTCGACGGTGCCCTCGGCGCGCCGCCGCACCCGGTCGCCGGTGCGGTACATGCGCGCCCCCGGCGCGGGCGAGAAGGGGTCGGCGACGAAACGCTCGGCGCTCATCGACGGCGCACCGACGTAGCCGTCGGCCAGCCCCGCGCCGCCGATCCACAGCTCGCCGGCGACGCCGCGCGGCACCGGCTCCAGATAGGGGTCGAGGACATACAGCGCGGTGCCGCGGATCGGCGAGCCGATGGGGATGGTGCGGGCATCCGCGGGGATCTCGCCGGTCTCGTGGCAGGCGGCGAAGGTGGTGGTCTCGGTGGGGCCGTAGCCGTTGACGAAGCGCACCGCGGGCCAGCGCCGGCGCGCCTCGCGCACCGCGTCGACGTCCGCCGCCTCGCCACCGAAGAGCACTTCGTGGAAGCCGCCGAAGGCGTCGGCCGCGGCGAACACCGCGCGGTTGAACACCGATACGGTGAGGAAGGTGGAGTGGACCCGTGCCCGCTGGAAGGCGGCCGCCAGCGCCTCCGCCTCGTAGGCCGCCTCACGCTCGATCACCACGCAGGTGGCGCCGTTCAACAGCGCGCACCAGATCTCGTAGGTGGCGGCGTCGAAGGCGGTGGTGGCGATCTGCGCCACCCGCTTGCCTGGGCCGAATTGGGCGAAGCCCGGCTCCACCGCCAGGCGCAGCACTGCCCGGTGGGGGATGCGGATCCCCTTGGGGCGGCCGGTGGAGCCGCTGGTGAACATAAGATAGGCGGCATCAGCCCCAAGCGACGGCGGCAGTTGCGTTCCGGACTCCGCCGGTAGTTCGGCAAGAGAAACCACCGCCACAGACTCATCCAACCATTCGGGGTGGCCGCCGTCGCTAATGACCAGACGGATTCCGGCGTCCTCGGCCATTTCGGCGAGACGCGGGCCCGGCTGTTCCGGGTCGAGGGGGACGTAGGCCCCACCGGCCTTGAGCACCGCCAGGAACAGCGTGATCTGCTCGACGCCGCGGGCCATGTGGACGCCCACCGGCTCGCCACGCACGACCCCGTGGGCGAGTAGTCCGGCGGCCAAGGCATCGCTGCGAGCCGTCAATTCGCGATAGGAGATCACCTCTCCGTCCGGCCCCTCAAGGGCCGGACGGTCGCCGTGCAGCGCGGCGATCTCGGCGAAGCGCCCGACCACCGAGCCGGCGGGGGCGCCGCGGGAGTCGACCACGTCAGGGCCTTCGATCTCCGCCTGCCGCGCCGCAGAGCCGGGGGCGAACAGCGGTACCCGGCCCACCGCCGTCTCCGGCCGTTCGGCAAGCGCTTCGAGGATCTGCTCGAACGCCTCGGCGAAGCGTTCGGCGCCGCCGGGAGGGAAGAGACCGTCGGCGTGCTCGATGGTGATCTCCATCGCCGTGCCGTCGTCGGCGCAGAGCAGCGCCAGATCCATCTTCGCCTGAAGCTGGGGCAGCACCCGCGCGGTGACCTCGGCGTCACCCAGCCGCAGCTCGCCGAGGTGGGGGGCGTGGGTGGTGAGCAGCACCTGGAAGGGGGCGGCGCCCTCCCCTTCTCCCGCCGCCTCCCGCGCCTCGATGATCCGGCCGAGCGGCACCGCGGCATCGGCCAGCGCCTCGCTCAGCGCCGCGCGGGCGCCCTCCAACAGCGTCTCCAGAGACCGCTCGGGATCGACCGCGAGGCGCAGCGGCACGGTATTGAGCAGCATGCCGACGGTGTCGCCCAGCGCCTCGTCGCCGCGCTGGCTCACCGGGGTACCGATCACCACCTCCTCACCACCGCCGAAACGGTGCAGCGCCACCGCCAGGGCGGTGTGCAGCAGCATGAACGGGGTCACCCCGGCGGCACGGGCGCGAGCGCCGAGGCGGCGGCGCAACGGCGGTTCGACCGAGAGCGTCTCGACCCGAGCGCCGCCGTCGCCCGCCCGCTCGCGGGACAGCGGCGAGACGCCGACCACGCCGTGCAGCCGCTCCACCCAGCGGGCGAGGGCCGCCGCTTCCGCGCCGCCGTCGGTGAAGTCGAGCCGCTCCTCGGCGCTCAGCGGATCGGCGCCCGGCGGCGGCAACCGCTCGGCGAGGGCCGCGGCGTCCAGCGCCGGTTCGGCCGTGGCGAGGGCGTAGGCACGCTCCACGGCGCGGCCGACGATGGCGATGGAATCGGCGTCGGCGGCGATGTGGTGGAAGACCAGCAGCAGCCGCCAGCGGTCGTCGTCGAGTTGATAGATGCGGGCGCGCAAGGGCAGCTCGCGATCCAGGCGGAAGGGACGCGCCGCCTCCTCCGCTCCGTAGGTTGGGCTGACCTCAGGAAGCCCAACGGGCGGGACGACGATCCAATCGGGTCGCGGCTCCACCCTCAGGCCGTCGTCGCCCTCGACGAAGCGACTGTGCAGCAGCGGGTGGCGGCGCTGCACCGCGGCCACCGCGCGGGCCAACGCCGCGCCATCCAGCGCGCCGTGGATCTCCACCATCCCGGCCATGTTGTAGGCCACCGATTCGGGCGCCCGCTGTTGCAGCGCCCACAGTTGGGTCTCGGCGGCGCTGGCCGGGCGGCTCGTCCCCGGCGGACGCGGTGCCGACGAGCACGCCTCGGCCCGGCGCGCTTCGCGCAGGTGGCGGGCCAGCGCCCGCGGCGTCGGGTAGGCGAACAGCGCGTTGGCGGGCAGCTCCACCCCGAGCGCCGCACGCAGCCGGGCGACCAGTTGCACCGCCAGCAACGAATGCCCACCAAACGAAAAGAAGTTCTCCCCCACTCCGAAATCCTCCAAAGCGAGGATTTCGGAGAATAGGTTGCAGCAGAGGATCTCCTCGGGGCTCTGCGGGCGGGCGGTGTCGTGGCTCGCCTTGGCCTCCGGGGCGGGGAGGGTCTTGCGGTCGAGTTTGCCGCTGGCGGTAAGGGGGAGCTCGGGCAGGGTCACCCAGTCGGTGGGGACCATATACTCCGGGAGCTGCTCACGCAGGTAACGATCGAGGTCGGCGAGGGGGACGTTCTCCGCGGTCACCAGATAGCCGACCAGCCGCGGGTCGCCGGGGCGATCCTCGCGCAGCGCCACCGCCGCATCGCGGATCCGCGGGTGGTCCCGCAGGCGTGCCTCGATCTCGCCCAGCTCGATGCGGAAACCGCGCAGCTTCACCTGGAAGTCGGAGCGGCCGAGGTAGATCAGCGCGCAGTCCTCGCGCCGTTCTGCACGGTCGCCGGTACGGTACATCCGCGCACCCGGTTGCGGCGAATGGGGATCGGCGATGAAGGTCTCGGCGGTCAGGCCGGGGCGGTTCAGATAACCCCGCGCCAACTGCACCCCGCCGATCCACAGGTCGCCCGCCACCCCCACCGGCACCGGCTCCAACGCCCCGTCGAGCACGTAGAGACGGGTATTGGCAATGGCATGACCGATCGGCAGCGGCTCCTTGTCAGTGGCGGAGCAGGCCCAATGGGTCACGTCGATCGCCGCCTCGGTCGGCCCGTACAAATTCTGTAATGTCGCCTCCGCAGGGGCGGCGCGATAAAAGTCCTCCACCGTCCCGGCCGGCAGCGCCTCCCCACTGGAGACCACCGTCCGCAACGCCCGGCACTCCCCCAGCGCCGCCCCTGCGGAGGCGATGAAGGTGCGCAGCATCGAGGGGACGAAGTGCAGCGTGGTGATCGCCTCGTCGCGGATCAGCCGCGCCAGATAATCGGGATCACGATGACCGCCCGGCTTGGCCACCACCAGGCAGGCCCCGGTGATCAACGGCCAGAAGAACTCCCACACCGAGACGTCGAAGGTGTACGGGGTCTTCTGCAGCACCCGGTCGCCCGCGCCGATGGGGAACGCCTGCTGCATCCACAACAGCCGGTTCTCCAGGCCGCGATGGCGGTTCATCACCCCCTTGGGGCGACCGGTGGAGCCGGAGGTGTAGATCACGTAGGCGAGCTGCTCGGGGCCGATCTCGACCTCCGGTCCCTCCCCCTCGCCGATCTCGTCGACGAAGAGGGTCCGCTCGCCGCGCACCGCGAGCGAGCGGCGGGTCACCACCCACGCCGCCGCGGCATCCCCGATCATGAAGCGCAACCGCTCCGCGGGCAGCTCCGGGTCGAGCGGCAGATAGGCGCCGCCGGCCTTGACCACCGCCAGCAGCGCCACCACCAGTTCGACGGAACGCTCCAGGGCGACGCCCACCACGCCTTCGCGACCGAGCCCCTCCGCCAGCAGCCGCCGGGCAAGGCCGTTGGCGCGCCGGTCGAGTTCGCCGTAGCTCAGCCCGCCCCCCTCGAAACGCAGCGCCGGCCGCTCGGGGTGGGCGGCGGCCAGCGCCGCGAAACGGCGATGGACCGGGACGAACGGACCGTAGTCCCGCTCCGTGCGGTTGACCCCGTGGAGCAGCCAGTGGCGCTCCGCGGCACTCGACAACGGCGCCGCCGAGATCACCCCCTCGCCGCCCTCGGCGAGCCAGCCGAGCACCCGCTCGAACTGCCGCGCCAGGCGATCGGCCTGAGTCTCGTCGAAGGCGCCGAGGGAGAGATCGAGGTCCACCTCGACCCGCTCGGCATCCCCGTACTCGCGCACGAAGAGTTCGATCGGGGTGCGCTCGACGCCGTTGAGCAGTACCCGCGGCACCGCCGCGCGCGCCGCGCCGAAGGGCAGTTCGCCATACTCCACCCGCTCGTAGGAGAGGTTCAGGTCGAACAGCTGCAGGCGCCGCCGGGCGGCCAGCCCGAGGCCGCGGTTGACCTCGCTCAACGGGAAACGGGCGTGGCGGATCGCCTCGCGGGTGGCCCGTTCGAGGCGCCCGAGCAGCCCCTCCACGGTGGTCTGCCGATCGACCCGCACGCGCGGCGCGGCGGTCAGCGAGAAGAGCCCGAAGGTCGCCTTGTCGCGCGCCCCGACGCGGTTATGCACCGGCAGGCCGAAGGCGATCTCCTCGGCCCCGGAGTGGACGTGGAAGAGGATCAGCGCGGCGGCGGTGAAGAGCCGCGCCGGGGTGGTGCCACGCGCCGCGGCGACCGCCCGCAGCCGGTCCATCCGTTCGCCCGCGACGGCGATGCGGCGCAGCGTGGTGGCCGCCGGCGCCCGCCCCTCCAGGATCCCCGGCAGCGCCTCCACCAGGCGATCGGGCAGGCTACGGAAGGCCGCGTCCCAATAGGCGCGGTTGCGCTCGAAACGGGTTCCCCCGACGAACCGCAGGTCGCCCTCCACCGCCTCGGAAAAAGACGGCGCCGCGGGCAATTGCGGCGACTCGCCGCGGGCCAGCGCGCCGTAGACCGCCGCCGCCTCGCGCACCAGGATGCCGTTGGCCCAGGCGTCCATGTTGAGGTGGTGATAACTCATCACCCACAGGTGGCGCTCGGCGGCGACGGCGATCAGGTCGAAGCGGAAGGTCGGCCCCCCCGCCAGCGGGATCGTCCGCCGCCCCAGCGCCTCGGCCAGCCGCTCGGCGGCCGACTCGGCATCGTCCTCGGCGGAAAGGTCGTGCAGGGCGAGAAAACGCGCCGGACGGGGCGCCTCGATCTGTACCGGCTCCGTCGACGCACCCGCCACCGACGGCGTCAGCCGCAACGCCTGATGGCGCTCCCACAGGTGGGCCAGGGAGCGCTCCAACAGGGCGGGGTCGAGCGGGCCGTCGATACGGCAACAGGCGGAGACGGTATGCACCGCCGAAGCGGGGAAGAGGGCATGTTCCCGCCAGATCTCGCGTTGCGCCAGGGAGAGGGGCAAGCGGAAGGTCATCGGGTTAGGGAGACTGAATGGGACAAGACACCGCGCACCCGAAAGTTGGCCGAAGCTGCGGCGAAACCGCGAAAAGGTGGGCCATTTTGTCCAATGCCCCCCCCTTTTGCAAACCCCCGGTCGGGCCCGTGCCGCCCTGCGGAACAACCCGTGTCGGCGGCACCGACACCTCCGCCGGGGCACGATCCAAAATGCGGGGAAAGGCCCGGATTTGCACCACGGGAGGCGGCGGCCTATACATTGGCCGCCGGAACGGTTGAAATAGGCAACAACGCCTGACGCCGAAGGGGGGGGCACGCCCGTCCCCGCTCCGCCTCCCCAACGAACCTGACCGGATACGCCATGAGCCCCACCACCGCCCCCCTCCCGCCGACCACCGACGAGGCTCCGGCCGCCACCACTCACCGCGTGCTCGTCAACCACGAGGAGCAGTACTGCCTGTGGCCCGCGGAGAAGGCGATCCCGGCGGGCTGGAGCGAGACCTTCAACGGCCCGCGCCAGGCCTGCCTCGACCATATCGAGGCGGTGTGGACCGACATGCGGCCGAAGAGCGTCCGCGACTGATGCGAATCATCAACCGCGGATCGACGCAGATCGACGCAGATTTTTTCCATCCGAATCTGCGTCGATCTGCGTTAATCTGCGGTTCGTCCGTTCTTACGGTTTGGCGCTGAACGATCGTTGTTGTAGTTACCGCTGCGCCGTCCCCTGCCCACCGGATCACCGACACTGCCCCCACCATGAAACAGTACGCCCCCCTGCTCGCCGCCGCGCTGCTCACCTTCGCCGGCAACGCCCTCGCCACCCGGCCGATGGAGGAGGCGATCGCCGACAACCCCGACGGCGGCGAGGCGATCCCCCCCAGCGGCCTGCACGCCACCACCACCGGCTCGCATGTGCTGCTGTTCGACGACGGCAGCTGGAAGCCGCGCCCCAACTATCCGGGGGCCTCGACCACCGCGATCACCGACCACGGGCGCACCGTCGAGCTGGTGGAGAAGGCCGACCCCGCCGGCCGCCTGCGCCGCGAGTGGCGCTTCACCAGCCCGTCGCGCGGGATGATCCAGGTCATCGTCTCCCGCGCCATCACCACCGACCGCAGCGCCCACAGCAACCGCGACAACTGCATTCCGGTGATCACCGTGCGCAACCTCACCGACTCCAGCGTGTTCCGGCTGATTGCCGAGCTGGAGTTCAAGACCGAAGGGAGCAACGGCTCGGCGATCAGCGTGATGCTCGGCCCCCTCGACGGCGGCGAGGAGGAGGAGAAGGTGGCCAGCCCGCTCTTCGTCCCCCAGTGCGAGTACCTCAGCGGCACCCTCCACGTCCCCTACTGCACCTACGCCAACGGCCTCGACTGCCGCGCGCTGGTCACCACCTCACGCTACGGCACCATCCCGCTGGAGATGGCCCCCGTGGAGCCGGCGCCGCCGCTGCCCCCGGTGCCGCCCCCGCCGTCGAGCGAAGGAGCGAAGAAATGAGCCCCGCCGCCCCGCTCCGCGGCCTGCCGGGCGCCGTCCTGTTCGGCCTGCTGAGCGTCGCCGCCGGGCCGCTCCGCGCCCAGGACGCCCCCCTCCCGGCGGCCCGGGGATTCGAACCCCACCAGGGGATCGAGGCCGGCGGCTTCACCCTCTACAGCCGCCTCCAGCTCGGCCTGGAGAGCACCAGCAACGTGCGCCTCGACCCCACCAACCAGGGCGACGTGGAGAAGGTGCTGGCGATCGATGCGGCGGCCCGCTCGAAGTGGTCGCGCCACTCCCTCGCCGCCACCGTCAGCTACCTGGAGAAGCGGGCGAGCGACGTCAAGGAGCAGAAGAACGAGGCCCTCTCGGCCACCCTCAGCGGGCGCATCGACCTCGCCAAGGGGTGGGACGTGAAGCTCGGCGTGCTCTCCGAGGAGAGCGTCATCGGCAAGAACGATCCGATGCAGTTCAGCGGCGCGCTCAACGCCACCAACCACATCGACACCCTGGAGGGGGCCCTGGAGTGGAAGGGCGAACACCTCTTCGCCAACCTCCTGGCGCGCAACCAGGACATCTACAACGAGACCCACGTCGATGTCACCGTACTCAACCGGATCCAGATCCAGGACCGCACCGAGCGCAATCTCACCGCCCAGCTGGGCCGCCGCTACGACTGGGGCCAGGCCTACCTCTTCGCCGGCCCGGTCGAGGTGCGCTACAGCGGCTCGGCGGTGATCCTCCCCGAGGATCGCGACTCCGACGGGGTGCGCGCCGGTCTCGGCGCCGAATTCAAGCGCGGCCCCTGGCAGGGCGTGGCGCGGCTGATCGCCTTCTCCCAGGAGTTCGACGCACCGACCATCCCCGATGTCTCGTCACTGGTCGGCACCGCCCAGCTGAGCTATCAGGTGAGCGACCGCTGGTCGCTGGCCGGCGCCCTCCAGCGCACCTTCGACGAGACCAACATCACCGGCTCCGGGGGGCTCTTCACCAACCTCGCCACCGTCGGCACCCTCTTCCAGCCGCGCAAGGATTTCTATTTCAAGGTGGGCCCCAGCTACCGCTTCTACGAGATCGCCGGCACCTCGGTGGAGGCCGAGAGCCTGACCCTCGACGCCACCGCCGCCTGGCAGGTGACCGAGCGGCTGGAGCTGCTGCTCAACGCCACCATCTCCAACCAGACGGTCAACGACCCGCTGATCGCCAACCTCCAATACGGCGAGCGGGCCGCCACCCTGTCGACGGTCTTTACCTTTTAGGGGCCCCTTGCGGGACACCGTCCCCCGTAGGATGGGCAAAGGAGCGATAGCGACGTGCCCATCGAACGGAGGCAATGAATTCCACCGTGGCAGTGCCGTTTGGATGGGCACGCTGCGCTTTGCCCATCCTACGTTGGAGTCCCCCTTCGTCGTCGGGCGAACGGGGCACGCTTGAGGAAGACGCCATGGCTACGCAACCCGCCCGCCCCCACCACCGGCCGCTCCTCGCCGCCGCGCTGCTCGCCGCGCTGCCCGCTACCGTCCTGGCCGAACGCTACGTCTTCCTCGGCGACAGCCTGGTAGACAACCAGAACAGCTACCTCGCCACCGCCCTGATCGAACCGAACAACGTCGTCCCCTCCTCCCCCCCCTACTGGCAGGGGCGCTTCTCCAACGGCCCCAACTGGACCGACCGGCTGGCCCCCGACCAGCTCTCCTACATCGACTACTACTTCAGCGCCGCCGACTGCGCGGCACAGAACGCCGGCAACCAGCTGGCCGGGCTGTGCGGCCGTACCGACGACCCGGGGGCGCAGCCCGCCAGCCTCAGTTTCGCCTTCGGCGGCTCCCGCGCCGGCAGCGAGGAGCTGCCCAACGCCCCCGGCATGCTCACCGTGATCAACGATCTGCTCGGCTACGACGCCAACGACGTGGTCGCCGACCTCTCCGGCGCCACCTTCGCCATCCTCACCGGCGGCAACGACTACACCAACTACGTTCTCGACCCCGGCGACGTCGGCGAGCAGCAGGTGGTGGACCAGACCCTCGCCGACATCGGCACGGGGATCGGCTGGATCGCCGCCCTCCAGCCGAAGCGGGTGCTGGTGCTCAACCTCTTCGACCTCGACCGGGTGCCGACGCTGGTCGCCTTCTTCGACGACACCCAGACGGCCAGCGTCGGCCGGCTCTCCGCGCTGCACAATGCGGGACTGCCCGCCACCCTGGCCGCGGCGCGCGCCGCCACCGGTCTCGACATCGTGCTGGTCGATCTGGCCGCCCTCTACGACGACATCGGCGCCAACCCCGCCCGCTACGGCTTCACCAACCTCACCGGCTCCTGCCTGAAGACCGACGGCAGCGGCGAGGCCACCGGCGATTGCAGCGACGATGAGAGCACCGACGCCACCCTCTTCTGGGACGGCCAGCACCCCACCACCGCCGCCCACGCCTACATCGCCGACCTGGTCTCCGCCACCGTGCGGGCGGTGGACGTCGGCGGCGCGCAACTCACCGCGCTGGGCGACTCCGCCCTGGAGCAGGCGCGCAACCTCAACGCCACGCTGCGCGACCCGCTGGACGGCCCCTTCGCCGCGACCGGCGGGACGCGCGCCGAGCGGCGCGACGGCAACCGCCGCTACTTCCTGGTCGCCGGCGGCGGCAACGGCCGGCGCAGCGCCGGCGACGACTTCGGCGGCTACCGCTACGACGACCGCCTGCTCGCCGCCGGCGTCGCCTTCCGGCCCGACGCCTACCACCATCAGCTGGAGCTGGGCGCCCACCTCGGCCACCTCGCCCTCGACGCCGACCTTTACGGCGGCGGCTCCTTCGACAACCGGGCGCTCGCCGTCGGCGGCTTCGCCCGCTGGCAACGCGACCGTCTCACCCTCACCGCGCGGGCCAGCCTGCTCGACTTCACGCTCGACGATCTGGAACGGCCCACCGGCTTTCCGGTGCTGCCCACCGCCCGCGGCAAGACCGACGGCTGGGGCATCGGCGCCGAACTGGAGGCGCGGCTGGAACACCCTGCGGAGCGCGGCGGGCGCCCCTTCCACCTCGCCACCTTCGGCCGCCTCGACGCCAACTGGGCACGCCTCGGCGGCTTCCGCGAACGGGACGCCGCCTTCCTCGACCTCGCCGTGGAACGGAGCGAACTGGGCGAGCTGCGCGCCGGCCTCGGCGTCGAGGCGTGGTGGGAGCGCCCCACCGCCTCCGGCGTGGTCCGCCCCGCCCTGCGCGCGGCGCTGGAGTACGACCTGCTCGACGACCGGCGCAGCCTCGACGCCACCCTCTCCTCCGGCCAGCGGGTGAGCGCCGCAGGCGAGGCACCGGGACGGGCCGCCCTCGACCTGAGCGCCGGCCTCGGCTACGCCAACCGCAAGGGGCTGCGCGCCGAACTGGCCCTCGCCGCCCGCCTCGGCAGCGGCGGCGAGCGCCTGCGCCTCGCCCCGCGGCTCACCGTCAGCCAGTCGTTCTGATCCGGCGGTAGCAACCGCTCCATTCCATCAGGTATGATCGGGCCTCGCGCCCATTCGACGGCCGGACACCCCATACCACCCCAAGGAGAGTTCCCATGGCAGACGAAGTGTTGACCCCCAACGCGGATGACCAGATGCGTACCCGACGGCAGGACGAGGCCCGTTCCATCATCCAGACCTATATGGGATGGTCGGCGGGCGCCAGCTTCCTGCCGGTTCCGCTGGTCGATCTGGCGGCGGTGACCGGCGTGCAGATCAAGATGGTGGCGGACATCGCCGCCCTCTATCAGGTGCCCTTCTCCGCCAACGTCGTCAAGACGATCATCGCCGGTCTGGTCGGCAGCGCACTGCCCTACACCCTGACGCGCAGCGCCACCAGCCTGGTCAAGTCGATCCCCCTCGTCGGCACCGCCATGGGCCTGCTGACCGGACCGGCGCTCACCGTCGCCTCCACCTACGCCATCGGCCGGGTCTTCATCCAGCACTTCGAGTCCGGCGGCAACCTGTTCAACTTCGACCCCGACGCGATGCGCGCCTACTACCGCAGCGAGTTCGAGAAGGGCGTCGAGCAGGCGACCGAAGAGCAGAAGGCCGCCGCCTGATCCCTTCCTCCCCCTCGGCACCGCCCGTCGCCGGGAAGGCGGCGGGCGGTGCGCCTTTTTCGGGAATCCCGCCCATGAGCCCATTGATGCTCGGTATCTACACCCTGCTCTGCGCGCTGCTCGCGGTCGCCGGCCGCGACACCCGCATCGGGGCGATGGGTACCTTCCTCCTCGCCCTGCTCTTCACCCCGCTCGCCGTCGGCATCGTGCTGACCATCCTGCGGCCGATGCCCAAGCCGCGCCCCCAGCAACACGACGGCCGCTGCTGACCGCCCGGAAAACTGTCGGAGCCCCCCTGCATGGAGACCGCCTTCGTCTCGCGCTCGCTGGCCTCCAGCAGCCTGGGCCGCTTCCTCGCCCGTGAGGCGACCCTTTCGCCGCGCCGCGCGCTCACCGTCGCCGCCACCGCGGGGCTGGCCAACGCGCTGATCCTGGCGGTGATCAACTCGGCGGCCGAACACGCCGAGCAGTCCCACAGCCGGCCGCTGTTCGCCATCTTCTTCGCCGCCGCGATGATCATCTATGTGGTCTCCCAGCGCTGGATCCTGACCCAGGCGGCCGAACAGGTGGAGGCGATCATCCACCGCGTGCGCATGCGCATCGTCAGCGAGCTGCACCACTGCGAGCTGCTCGACGTCGAACACCTCGGCCGCGCCGCGATCTACAGCGGCGTCGCCCGCCACATGCAGACCCTCTCGCAGTCCGCCTCGACGATCACCATCGCGGTGCAGATGGCGATCCTGATCCTCTTCACCAGCCTCTACATCGCCTACATCTCGCTCACCTCCTTCCTCACCCTGGCGGTGTTCATGGCGATCGCGCTCTCCATCTACTGGCGTAAGTCGTTCTCGGTGAAGAACGACCTGACCGTCACCCTGGAGATGGACAACGACGTCTACACCACCATCGACGACCTGCTCGACGGCTTCAAGGAAGCCAAGCTGAGCCGCCTCAAGGCGCGTGAGATCATCGCCCGGATCAGCGAGATCAGCGGCCGCGCATCCCACATGCGCGGCAACACCCAGATCCTGCTGGCGAAGAACTTCGTCTTCTCCCAGACCTCCTTCTACCTGCTGCTCGGCACCATGGTCTTCGTCGTGCCGCTGCTCACCTCCGGCTACTCCGACGTGGTGCAGAAATCGACCACCGCGGTGCTCTTCATCATCGGCCCGATCTCCGGACTGATCGGCTCGATCCCGATCTTCGAGAACGCCTCCGCCGCCGCCGAGGCGGTGATGGCGCTGGAGGAGCGGCTGAAGAAGCTCTCCGGCCTGGAGCTGGAGGGCGAGGCCGAGCGGCGCGAGCACGAGGAGCAGGCGGTGGGCCAGCCCTCGCAGTTCCACGACTTCCGGACGATCGAGCTGCAGGGGGCGGTATTCCGCTACGAGACGCCGGGCGGCGACCCGCGCGACAGCTTCTCCATCGGCCCCATCGACCTCACTCTGCACCGCGGCGAAGTGCTCTTCATCACCGGCGGCAACGGCTCCGGCAAGTCGACCCTGCTGCGCGTGCTCACCGGCCTCTACCCGCTGGCCGAGGGACGCATCGTGGTCGACGGCAAGCGGCTCAAGGGGGAGCAGATCCAGGAGTACCGCGAGCTGTTCGCCACCGTATTCGGCGACTTCCACCTCTTCTCCCAGCTCTACGGGGTCACCGACGACGCCCTCGAGGAGGCGCCGCAGTGGCTCGACACCCTGGAGATCCGTGACAAGGTGCAGTTCAAGGGGCGCGCCTTCTCCACCCTCGAGCTCTCCAGCGGCCAGCGCAAGCGGCTCGCGCTGATCGGCTCGGCACTGGAACACCGCCCGATCCTGGTGCTCGACGAGTGGGCCGCCGACCAGGACCCGATGTTCCGCCGCACCTTCTACCGCGACATCCTCGAACTGCTGCGCGCCGACGAGGTGACGATCATCGCGGTGACCCACGACAACCGCTTCTTCGACGCCGCCGACCGGCAGATGCACATGGAGGACGGGCTGATCGGTGCCTACGACCCGGAGTTGTTCCATGATTGACCGGCATTTCTTACCTGCCTCCGTAGCGAGGGTGTCGAGATCCCGTCGTGACGGGGCGCGCGGACCGGAGGGCGACGAAGGCATGGCCACCCCCATGTTGAGGAGCTCGGAGGGAGCACGCCCCGTCACGGCGGGAAGATCGACAACCGCAGTAGGAGGCAGGTAAGAAATGCCGGTCAACCGCTTCAAGACCGCCATCACCGACTGGGTCGACCGCCACTGGGTGGAATTCTTCGCCTTCGGCGCCCTGCTGCTGCTGCTGCTGGTGGTGCTCTGGCCGCTGATCGTCTACAACGTGCCGCCGGGCCACGTCGGGGTGATGTGGCACCGTTTCTTCGGCGGCACCGTCACCCTGCCCAAGAGCCAGCTCCGCGAGGGGCTGCACGTGATCTGGCCGTGGGACAAGATCTACATCTACGACGCCCGCCTGCAGAAGCTCCAGGAGGAGGTGAAGGGGCTGAGCGTCGACGGCCTGGAGATCAGCGTCAACCTCTCCAGCCGCTTCGTCATCGTCAGCGACTACGCCGGCTACCTGCACAAGGCGATCGGCCCCAACTACGTCGAGACCCTGCTGCGCCCGCAGCTGCGCACCCTGATCCTCACCTACCTCTCCGAACACGAGGCCGCCGACCTCTACTCGACCCGCCGCGAACAGGTGCAGACCGTGGTGCAGACCCGCTTCCAGGCGGCGCTCGCCCACATCTCCTCCAACGTCCCGTTCGACGAGTCCTACGTCAACCTGGAGGACGTGCTGATCGAGGAGATCCACCTGCCCGACTTCGTCAGCGCGGCGATCGAGCAGAAGGAGCGGGTGCGCCACATGAGCGAGGCCTACGTCTTCCGCCTCCAGTTGGAGGAGAAGGAGCGCCAGCGCAAGCGCATCGAGGCGGAAGGCATCCGCAGCTTCCAGGAGATCGTCGCCCCCGGCATCACCGACAGCTACCTGCGCTGGCGCGGCATCGAGGCGACCCTGCAACTGGCCCAGTCGAACAACGCCAAGGTGATCATGGTCGGCGGCGCCGACGGCCTGCCGGTCATCCTCAACACCGAAGGGGGCAACGCCCCCGTCCCCCCCCCCTACGCCCCTTACGCCGCCGCCCCGCCGTACGCCGGCGCGGCACTGCCCTACGCCAGCCCGGCACCGGCGACCGCGCAGCCGCCCGCAGACGCGAACGCACCGCAACAGACATCGGACGCCACCGCTGCACCACCCCAGCCCAGCGGGAGCCCCGCCCCCTCCCCGGCCAATGGAAACCAAGGCCGCAGCCTCCTCGACCCCTTCACCGACCTGCTGCGCGGCGGCGCCATGGCCGGCCCCAATCCGCTCACCGCCTCCGGCTTCGCCCTGCAACGGGACATGATGAACCCGCCGGGCAGCGCCCCCGACACTGCCCGCTGAAGAGTATTTCCTTTTTCCGATACAAATTCCGTCGAAAAAGTGGCAGATTCCAAGGACGGCCCAAACTGCGGGAATGGAGCAATGAACGACGGTAACGGAACGGCGATGTTGAGGATCGAGGGGGTCAATCTGGCGGCGGTCCTCGACGACACGGATGACATCAGCGTACGGCGAGGCGCCGGACTGCTCCTTCGCCAAGCGATTCTTCAGATCGAGGAGCGGTGGCAGAACGAACTTACCGCGGTTTCCACCGGCGCGTCCGTCGGTTTGTTCAGGCTGAATGGCGACACCAAGGCGGAAGATATTCGCGAGGAAGTCGCCCACTACTTGAACCACGACGAGAACTACCGCCATCTTACCTTCGTCGTCGATATCGACCGAAGCGGCTCCTTTGCTGAGCGCCGCGAAGCGCTGATCGCGAAGAATCGCTTCCGCCAGCTCTCCCAACCTTCCCTCGCCCTGCCCGCTCCGGGTCTCTCCGACAAGGTCTGCGACTACGACCGGTTGCGCCCTGCCGATGGCGGGGCGAAATTGAAGAAGCGCGAACACGCCTCCGGTTCGGTGCGCGCCCGTTTCGAGTTCGGGCGCAAGCAGAGGCAGCGCTTCTACGCCGACGAACTCGGCATGGAGGAGAGCGAACTCCCCGCCTTCACCGACGATCTTCACGAGCTGACGGACTCGAACGAGTACGGAAACCTCAATGAGAAAATGGCGGTGATCTATTTCGATGGCAACAAGTTCGGCGAAATACAGCGGGATTTCTGCAAGGATGAAAAGGGCCAAGCCGAATGGGATAGCGCGCTGGGAAATTATCGCCGCGGCTATTTGCAGGACCTGATCCTTCTGGCTCGGGAGGATGAAGCTTTCCTCTCCCCGAACGGCGAACGTCTCCGCCTTGAGCTGCTCCTGTGGGGCGGAGACGAAATCATGCTGGTCGTTCCCGCCTGGCGTGGCTTCGAAGTGCTCCACCACTTCTATTCCCGGAGCGAAAAATGGACCTTCAAAGGCCGAGCCCTACGTCACGCCGGAGGGCTCGTCTTCTGTCACCGCAAAACCCCCATCCCGCGGGTGACCACCCTCGCCAAGCAACTGGCCGAACGGGCGAAAGGCGAGAAGGGAAAATTCAGCAAGGAGAATCGCTACGACTACCTGGTGCTGGAATCCATTGATTTCCCCGCCGAACCGCTGGAGCAGTTCCTGGAGAAGCGTTATGGATCGATGGCCTACGACCAGCAGCCGCTGCTCGTCCAGTCGCCCCCGCCCTACGAATTCCTGCCTTCCGTGCGCCCCATTCTCGACCCGCTACCCTTCAGGCCGTTCCGTGCCCTTGCCGAATCGTTGATACAGGGCGTGGATTGCGAGAAGCGAGTGGCGCGGTTGAACGAACTGATCGGTGACGGTACCCATGAGGAAGCATTGACCAAGCTGGAGAAGAAGGTGGCCAGACGGCTCTTCCCCGGCATTGCCGACGAGCATTGGGGCTGGCGCTGGCTCCATCTGGTGGAGCTTTGGGATTACATCGCGCCGCAGCCGACAAGGAGTCCCCGATGAGCACCCGCTATCGAATCCCGGTCGAGATCATGCTGGAGGCACCGATTCTTAGCCAAGGCGTGGGGAGTCGCCGCTTCGGCATCGACACCGCCATGCAGCGGGACACCCGGTGCCGCCCCGCCCTCCCCGGCCCTCTCGTCCGTGGCAACCTGCGCGAAGCGCTGGAGTCGTTCGCCGGCATCGACGGCGCCCCGGACCAAACGACCATCGACGACTGGTTCGGCCCTCCCCCTCCCAAATCGGGACGCAACGACGGCGACTTCGAGCCACGCCGGGCCCGCCTCAATTTTTCGCCGTGGTGGTCCGACACCCGATGGGAGGAGTCCACCGCAGGTTCCGCTCGTCACCGCATCAGTATCGACCCGGTGAGTGGTACCGTCGCCCGCGGTGCCCTCCAAGTCATCGAGAGCCCCTACCCCGCCGGTGCGAGGCCGCGCTTCTCCGGTACGGTCCACCTGCGGAGCGCAGACCCGAAGGAGGCCCGGGAAGTGGCGAAGTGGCTTCAACGGGGACTCGCCTATACCGCCGCCTTCGGCGCGCTCAAAGGGATCGGCTTCGGCCGAGTGCTGGAGGTGGAGGTTGGTGAACCGCAAGCAGCGGTCACCTCCCCCCTGGAGTGGCCTGGCGCGGAAGAGGAGACGGTCGGATTGCGCATGTCGCTCGATCGCCCGTTCTGCATTGCCCGTCCGGCGGTCGGAGAGAACAACCGCTTCGACAGCGAGACCTTCATCCCCGGCGGCGCCATCATCGGCAGCATCGCCAACCGCTGCGCCGCCAACCCCGGACGCTGGCCGGCGATCGAACGACACCTCAGCAACCTCCAGTGCCACCATGCCCTGGCGGTGGAGCGGGGAGCGAAGCGGCGACCGCTTTCCCCGCCGCTCACCGTGGCAACGGTCGACGGGAAACTCTATGACGTTGCCACCTGCTCCGGTTCAGGATTGATCGGCGGCAAGGCCCCCGCCTTCTCGCCCGATTGGAAGGACGCGGAGTGGGAGACGGCGACCACTTTCTGCGGGGCCGTCGATCCGCCACGGCGCCTCGACGTGCGTACCGCCATCGATCGCGAATCGGGAACCGCCGCCGAGCAGCGGCTCTTCTCCATGGAGAGCGTCATCCCCGATCACCATCATTGGCTCTCCCGCCTCGATCTCGGGCGGGTACCGGATGAAGAGCGCGCCGCGGTGCGCGATGCGCTGCAGGAGCTGCTCGCCGACGGACTCGAAGGGATCGGCAAGACCAAGGCGCACGCCGCCGTAACCCTCGAGCCATCTCCCGCGCTCCACCTCGATGAATATCCGCCCCTTCATGACGGACTCGCCGTGGTCACTCTACTCACCCCGGCCCGTCTTCTTCCCAGCGATTTGAGCCTCCCCGCAAGCAACGGCGGCGAGGCCTTGGAGGCCGCCTATCGCGAGAGCTGGGAGCGGCTCTCCGAAGGCTCCCTGGAGCTGAAACGTTTCTTCGCCCGGCAGCGCCTCCAAGGGGGGCGTTACTGGTGGGGCCGCTTCGGTCGCCGTCGCCACGACCCGGCGGCCCCCTATGTACCGGACATCCTCACCGCAGAGGGGGCCGTTTTCGTGCTCGCCCCGGTCGCGGGCCGCGAGGAAGCCGCCGAGAAGCACCTGCGCCAGTGGCGCCGTTTCGGTCTGCCGCAGTTGGAGATGCAATTGGAGGATTGGCAGTGCAATCCGGCCATCGCCACCAACGGTTACGGCGAGATCGCAGTCAACCTGAAACTGCACTGGGAACGTGCGCCCGGCGAGGAACAATGGCATGGACTCTAAAGACACCTGTCGGCGCATCTGGATCCACGGCACCCTCACCTGCGACTCCCCTCTCCATGTGGGTGACGGCGAGGAGCGCCTGCTCAAGGAGCGGGAGAGCCGCGAAGAGCGCTACCACGATTCGCCGGGGCGCTACCTGACCCTCTACGGTGGCCTGGACGACCTCCCGCGAATTCCCGCCTCCACCCTGCGCGGAAGCCTCCGTGCCGCCTTCGGCGAGGAGGACGGTGAACTCTTCGGTTACGCCCGCGGAGAGAGCGGTCGCGCCGGTGCCCTGCGCCTCTTCGATGCCACCCCGCGCCGCAGCGATCCACCGCCCTGCCACCGCAACGACGGCAGTTGGTCGGAACAGCGGCGAACCATCCTCCATCATGGGGTTTCCCTTGATCCGCGCACCGGCACCGCGAAAGATCACCACCTCTTCACTTTCGAACTGTTTCCGGCCGGAACCCGATTCGATGTCGCGATGGAACTCCATCCCGTGGGGGGACTACCGTTGCACTCGCTGCTCGATCGGCTACTGGAGCGCTTCACCCACTGGAACGGAGGCCTCGATGGCGCCATCGGTCGCGGGCGCGGCCACGGCTGGGGGCGGGTGAGCTGGAGCACCGATCGGATCCGAGGCCTCACCGAGGCGGGACTTCGCCGGTGGCTCGACGAAGGAGGACCGATCGAGTCGGACTCCTTTACCGAGCGTCTGGAATACGAATTCCCGCAGGAACAGCGCGAGATGGCCGCTCCCGTACAACTGGTCATTCGTCCCGACGGCCCGCTGTTGGTCAATGCCCCGACGCTGGTATCCGACGAAGAGGGCGAGGCCAAACTGGTATTCCTGCGCGACGCCGGGGATCACGCGGTGATCCCCGCCTCCACCCTGCGCGGGCTGGTCCGCGGTCGCGCCCGACGGATCCTCGCCACCATCGCCCACCGCCACTTCAACGCCCCCGCGGACAAGGCGGGCGAACAGGTCGATCCGTTGGTGATGCGGCTGTTCGGCGACGAGGGACGCCGCGGCACCCTGAGCTTCGGCGATGCCCGCTCGGAGAAGAAGGCGGAACCCCACCATCAGTTTTTCAACGCCATCGACCGGTTTACCGGCGGGGTGGCGGATGGTGCCCTCTATCAGGTGGAAGCGGCCAACTGTGACCTTCTGCGCGGGGATCTGCGCATCGATCACGAACGTCTCCCCGACGACCCGTGGTGGAAGGGGCTGCTGCTGCTGATCGCGCGCGATGCGATGGACGGAGCGCTGGCCGTCGGCTGGGGCAAGGCGCGGGGTTTTGGTGCCTTCCGCCTCGCCATCGAGCACGCTGGGGAGCGCTACGACGACGTGGCGGAAGCGCTCGGCGCCCTCGAGCGGGCGGGCGAGTCCCCGCGGCAGTGGGTCGAGGCGCTCCACCGGCGAATCGAGCGACAGCTCAAGGGAGAAACCGACGAGGAGCAGGCGGCATGAAACCGTTTCACAACCCCTATCACTTCATCCCGGTCACCGGCCGCGTCAACGGCAAGGCGACCGACGCGGTTCCCTACGCCAAGCTGAATGCTCCCCAGCGGTGCGAGCGCCACGACCTGGCCCACCGCGACGGACTCGGCGGCACCCTGCGCGGGCGCGTCACGCTGGAAAGCCCCACCTTCGTCGGCGGCGAACTGACTCGCGAGGACCCCGCTGCCCCGGCCCGCTTCACCCCTTACCTGCGCAATGGTCTCCCCGCGATCCCCGGCAACACCCTTCGCGGCCTGGTCGGTGGGATTGCCGAGGCACTCAGCCAGTCGGCCCTGCGCCGGCTCGACGACCCGTCCTACAGCGTCCGCCAGACCGCCAACGAGGCCAACGGAAAGACCGAGCTCGGTGAATTGCGCCGGGACGGCGACCGCTGGATCCTGCGCTCGCTCTCCTCCTTCAAGGTGCCCACGCGAGAGGCCATGCGCCTGTTCAACGGCGGAGATGGCAGCGGTCGCTGTTACGGCGATCCCCAGGGAAAGAAGGTGTTCGCGGAACCGGGCGTGGGGAGGATCGAAGGCCGCCTGCGGATTCTCGACCTGCCCCGCGACGACAACCCGGGCGGTCGCGAAAACGATCGCTTCGTGTATGCCCATGAGCGGTCCCACGCCTTCCCCGTCGAGCCTGCCGCCGTCGCCACCTATGTGGCGCTGTGTGAAGAGCGCTGGAAAGCCAGCAAAGATGCCGATCAGCGACTCCCCTACCTCTACCACGGTCTGCCCGATGCCCAAGGGAAGGAGCCGTGGAGACCTCGCGACGGCCTCACCCTCTACTACCGCGAAAAGGGCGGCCGCGTGGTCGAACTGAGCCCCTCGCAGATCTGGCGCGACGCCATCGGTCACGGCGCGCACCACTACTTCGGCGCGTTGGGCAAGAACCTGCTCCCCTGGGGATATGGCGACCGCGACGCCCTCACTCCCGCCGAGCGGCTCTTCGGCGTCGTCGAGGAGCAACCGGAAGCGAAGAGGGGCGAGACCGGCCGCAACCTGGCCTCCCGCGTGCGCTTCTTCGACGCAAGCCTCCCCGAGGGCACGCCGGACGGCGAGCTCTACCACGGCTCCGAGGTGACCCTGCGCATCCTCTCCTCGCCGAAGCCGCCTTCGCCCGCGATGTACTTCCACCCCAAGGGGAAAATGGGCCAGTGGCTGGCGAAAAAGGACCTGAAGGAGGGGCGCCAGACGATCCATCCCAACGGCCGCAAATACTACCTGCACCACCCGCAGGAACAGATCAAGTCGGAGCGCTGGAAGACCGCCACCGACGACAACCCGAAACAGAAGGTCCGGGTGCGCCCGCTGAAGAGCGGACTCGTATTCCACTTCGAAATCCGCTTCGACAACCTCACCACTGCCGAACTCACCCTTCTCCACACCGCGCTGCATCCGGGCGAGGAGTTTCGCCACCGTCTCGGCCTCGGCAAGTCCCTCGGCCTCGGCCGCGTGCGGCTGGAGGTCGATTCGATCGAACTGCGCGACGCCGCGGCCCGCTACGGCCTCGACGCCCTGGAGGCCCCCGCCATCGCCGAGCGCTGGACGCCCGACGAGAAGACGCCGAAGTGGCTCCGCGACCGTTCGCTGATCGACAGCGAAACCCTGGAGATCCTGCGCACCCTGGGCGATCCCGCCCGACTGGCCGACGGCGCGGCGGTGCATACGCCGTTGGCGGCTGACCAGATAACCGCGGGAAAATCCGAAGAAGAGACCTTCAAGTGGTTCGTCAACAACGACCGCGCCGGAATACAACCCGCCAACCGCCAAGCTCTCTCTTCGGTCCCCGGCTGGAGCAGCGAAAAACGACTGCCGACGCTCCTACCCAATCGGAGAGAGGAATAAGTAATTCGCGCTTCGCCGCATCCTTTCCCTCCCTATTTGGTACCGCACATGTACGGACATCTTCATCGACGGAGGGACACAGAAGACAAAGTCTATGTCCTAGCCGGCTGTCGCATCCTGAAGCGGCTTCACCCCGGCGCGATGGGCACGTTGCCAATTGTTGTGCCTGCCGCGTCGCGGCTGAGATTGCTCCTACGGGTGGATATCGCCGAGAACAACCAACTCGGGCATAGCGATATTTTTCCGTGCCCCTGAAACCCTTCTTCATGTTCGACCTCACCCCCCTGCTCCCCCTGCGCGCGCTCACCATCACCCTGCGCTTCACCGCCCCGGCGCACTTCCGCTTCTTCCACCAGCCGGCGCTCACCGCCTTCGTTCGCAGCCTGCTCGACTCCCCCGACGATTACGATACCCGGCTGACCATCGATACCGCCGAATCGGGACGCACCGACTACCTCGCGGGCGACCGCTACCGCTTCTCGGTCACCGCCCTGCCCGGTGGAGAGGGGCTGCTGGATCGACTGGTGGAGCGGTTGCGCCAACTGCCCGCCGGGGCGCCGCTTACCGACCGGATGCTCCCCCTGCGCGACAATGTGGAGCTGGAGTCGTGCGTAGACCTCTTCACCGGCGAAGCGGCGGAGCGCGCCGGTGGACTGGCCGCCTACGACGCCGCCGCCCTGGAGCGCGAATGCGCCCTGTGGAGCGAGGCGCCAACCCCGCTCTACCTGCGCTGGCTCAGCCCCGCACGGCTGCTCCGCGCCAAGGAGGAACGGAAGGACGCGACCGGCGAGCACCGCTTCTGCCGCGACCCCCATCACCTGGACGGCCCTCTCCTCGCCGCCCGGCTCCATGACGCCCTGGCCGACCTGCTGCGCCGCCGCGGCGAAACGCCTGCACCCCGGGACGACGTGGCGCCGCTCCAACTCCCCGCCGCCGATCTCTTCTGGGTCGCCGCCGGGTACCGCGATGAGGCCGGCGGCGAGCACGCCATGGGTGGGGTACTCGGCCAGTTGCTGCTTCACTGGGACGCCCCGCCGATGACGGATTGGTGGCGACGGCTGGTCCTCGGCCAATACCTGGGGATCGGCCAGCGCCGCAGCTTCGGCTGGGGGCGCTACCGGCTGGAGACGCGGGAGGCGGACCACACCCTGACCCGCGTCGAGGCCGCCGACACCCTGCTCCGCCACGCCGCGCGCCCCGACAACCTGCTGGCCGCCCACCGGGCGATGGAAGAGAACCGCGCCCGCCGCGCTCCCCGCCCCCCATTGCCCGAAGAGGACGAGGAAGAACCGTGGGACGGCGAGGTGATCGACGAAACGGAGGAGGCGACCGATGACGACGAGCGCGAGGCCGCCCTCGCCGAAACCGCCCGCACCCTCACCACGCCCGCCTACCGGGTACCGCCATTGAAAGGGGTGGTCGCCCGCGACCCCGACGGCGAACTCCGCGCCCTGGCCGTCCCCCCCTTCCGGGACCGGGTTGCCCAGCGTGCCGTCGCGCAAACCCTCGGCCCGGCCCTCGACGGCCTGATGTACGAGGCGAGCTTCGGTTTCCGGCCCGGACGCTCCCGCCACGACGCGGCCCGCCGCATCCAGGCCCTCTACCGCGAGGGCTACCGCTGGGTCTTCGAGTCGGACATCGACGACTTCTTCGATAGCGTCGATCTCAGCCACCTCGCCCTGCGCCTGGAGTGCCTCTATCACGACGACGCGCTGGTCGCCCGGCTGATGGCGTGGATGGGCGCCCCGGTGGTCTACCGGGGCGAACGGATCGAGCGCCGCCGCGGCCTGCCCCAGGGCTCGCCGCTGAGTCCGCTGCTGGCCAACCTGATGCTCGACGACTTCGACCACGACCTCCAGGCCCGCGGCTTCCGCCTGGTGCGCTTCGCCGACGACTTCGTGGTGCTGGCCAAGCGGCGGGAGCAGGCCGACGAGGCCGCCGCCCTGGTCCGCCGCTCCCTGGCCGACTGGGGGCTCACCCTCAACGAGGCGAAGACCCGGGTGATCCCCTTCGAACAGGGGTTCCGCTACCTCGGCTTCCTGTTCATGAACGAGCTGGTGCTCGACGTCGGCGGTCGCTACGCGAAGGGCGACGCCCCGCCCCCGCCGCCGCCCGGCTGGCTCGCCCGGGTACCCGTCCGCGAACCGCTGCCGCTCAAGGGATTCGACGCCGCCTCCCCCGCCGTGGCCCCTGCCGCCGCCGGGCGGGCGCCGACGGGGGACGCGCCCGCCGCCATCGGCGAGCGGGGTGAGGCGGGCACCCTGGTCGTGGTCAGCGGCGAACCGGCGCTGGTCACCACCCACGAAGGGCGGCTCAACATCGCCCGCGACGAGGAGACCCTGCTCGACCTCCCCTTCGACCACGCCGAGGCGCTGCTGCTGGTCGGCAGGCACCACATCACCACCCCCGCCCTGCGCGCCGCCCTGGAACACGGCCTGCCGGTCCACTTCGCCACCGCCCGGGGACACTACGAGGGGTGCGCCTGGAACGGCCGCGCCGGCGCCGACGGCAGCCGGCTCTGGCTGCTCCAGCAGCAGCGCATGGCCGATCCGTCCGCCGCCCTGACCGCCGCCCGCGCCCTGGTCTCCGCCCGCCTCACCCACCAACGCGAAGTCCTGCGCCAGGCCGTCTCCCGCGCCGCCGGCGGCGAGGCGGCGGCCCGCCAGGCCGAGGCGATCGCCCGCCAACTCCCCACCGTCGAAAGCGCCGCCGATCTCGCCGCCCTCAACGGCGTCGAAGGGACCGCCGCCCGCGCCTACTTCACCGCGCTGGCGGCGCGGATTCCCGCGGAGTGGGGCTTCGCGGGGCGCAACCGCCGCCCGCCCCGCGACCCCTTCAACGCCCTGCTCTCGCTGGGCTACACCGTGCTCTACGCCCATGTCGAGAGCCTGCTGAGGGTGGACGGCCTGCTCCCCTGGATCGGCGTCTACCACCAGCCCCACGGCCGCCACGCGGTGCTCGCCTCCGACCTGATGGAGCCCTTCCGCCACCTGGTGGAGCGGGCCGCCCTCGCCGCGGCACTTCGCCGACGACTCGATCCGGAGAGGGATTTCGTCCTCGGCGAACGGGGCTGCTTCCTCACCAAGGAGGCCCGCCGCCGCTGGCTCACCCTGCTGGAGGAGCGCTTCCAGCGCCCGGTCACCGCCCGCGGCGACGACCACCCCCGCCCCCTTCACCAGCAGCTCCACCGCCAGAACCGGGCGCTGATCGCCTGGATCCGCGGCGAGGCGGAGCGCTTCACCCCGTTCCGCCAACGCTGAGGCCCCAACCCCATGCACCTCTATCTGGTCTGTTTCGACATCTCCGACGACCGCGACCGCAACCGTGCCGGCAAACGGCTGCTGCGCCACGGCGAACGGGTCCAGGAGTCGGTGTTCGAGGTGAGCTTGCGCGACGACGTGGCGCTGGAGCGGCTGCGCGAAGAGTTGCGCCCGCTGGTGGACCGCGACGACGATCTGCGTTTCTACCACCTCTGCGCCCAGTGCCGGGAGCGCTCCAGCGACCTCGACGGCGGGCGGGTCGCCCACTACCCGGCGGCGGTGATACTCTGAGCGCGCAGAACCATGCGACGACGCCTCTTTTCGGCACGGTTCGGCGGCACTCGCCAAGCCAGCGTTCGAAAATCGTAACCCATTGATTTCATAGACAACAGACAAAAACGTGCCGCCAACCACGAAAATCAATCACTTAGCGACGATTCGGACTCCCCGACGGCTCCCGGAGGGTGTAAAATGGCGCGTGCCGCCAATTTGGGGGTCTAACTCCGCGTCGTGGAAGCGTTTTTCGGGGGTGCTGTCGCAGACCCCTTAGCCGCAGAGGCTGTTGAAACATCGCGACCGCTCTGATCGCCGGCGCCGCCGCCCTCGTCGCAGACCCCTTAGCCGCAGAGGCTGTTGAAACCATGCGCCCAGTGCTTGATACTCCATACATAGAGTTGTCGCAGACCCCTTAGCCGCAGAGGCTGTTGAAACTCGCTCTTCTTTGCGTAGCCACTCTTTGTCCTCCAGTCGCAGACCCCTTAGCCGCAGAGGCTGTTGAAACCGTATAGGCTAAGCGCCTGGTCGTACGGAAGCTTACGGTCGCAGACCCCTTAGCCGCAGAGGCTGTTGAAACGGGTGCGGCGGGTGGTGGTACAACCGATGCCGAAGGTCGCAGACCCCTTAGCCGCAGAGGCTGTTGAAACCATCCCCCCAACGGTGAACAACAGGAGACCCCCCGTCGCAGACCCCTTAGCCGCAGAGGCTGTTGAAACTTCTGTTTTGATGGGGAGCGCATTTTTCCTTTTTTGTCGCAGACCCCTTAGCCGCAGAGGCTGTTGAAACCACTTCGGATGCCGTTTGCCGGGTGCCGGAGACGTGTCGCAGACCCCTTAGCCGCAGAGGCTGTTGAAACTAGGATGAGTCCCAGTGCCCGTCCTCGTCGCCGGTCGCAGACCCCTTAGCCGCAGAGGCTGTTGAAACTCATCATCCATCAGCATCACGGCGGCATCAAAATCTAGTCGCAGACCCCTTAGCCGCAGAGGCTGTTGAAACGACCGGACTGTACGGTCTGGATGTGCTGCACCAGGGTGTCGCAGACCCCTTAGCCGCAGAGGCTGTTGAAACTGGCCAGTTCTTTGCCTTCCTTGTCCCGGAAAATGTCGCAGACCCCTTAGCCGCAGAGGCTGTTGAAACTTCCAGCACGGGCTCCTGCTCCGGCTGGGGTTCGTCGCAGACCCCTTAGCCGCAGAGGCTGTTGAAACTTCTAACAATCTCGAACCTTGATTTGCGCGTAACCAGTCGCAGACCCCTTAGCCGCAGAGGCTGTTGAAACACCTCAAACCTTTCATTGGCTTGCTTCCAGTAATGTCGCAGACCCCTTAGCCGCAGAGGCTGTTGAAACATGCGGACACCGGGGAGAGGCCCGAGGTGGACGTCGCAGACCCCTTAGCCGCAGAGGCTGTTGAAACGTGCCGTCTGACAATGTGATGGCCCGGCCTTTGGTCGCAGACCCCTTAGCCGCAGAGGCTGTTGAAACTTGACGGGAAACGGCCAGGCGTTGTACTTGGCCGGTCGCAGACCCCTTAGCCGCAGAGGCTGTTGAAACGGCTGATTGCGCGACTTGAAGTGGATGGCAATCTTGTCGCAGACCCCTTAGCCGCAGAGGCTGTTGAAACAAGCTGCAGCAGGGCTTCACCCTCATCGAAAGGGTCGCAGACCCCTTAGCCGCAGAGGCTGTTGAAACCAGAGCTTGGTACGGCGCGCGGCCTCGCTTTCTTGTCGCAGACCCCTTAGCCGCAGAGGCTGTTGAAACAAGAAGATCAAGCTTTTCAGAACGCATCCAGTCGTCGCAGCCCCCTTAGCCGCAGAGGCTGTTGAAACTTTCAGCACTTCTTGCAGACAGATAGAGGGAATCTTGTCGCAGACCCCTTAGCCGCAGAGGCTGTTGAAACTATAAACATCTAGAAGCTGATTGGCAGGCCTCCGCAATAGTCGCAGACCCCTTAGCCGCAGAGGCTGTTGAAACCAGCTCCCTCATCCCAGCCTTTGTTGATGATAAATGTCGCAGCCCCCTTAGCCGCAGAGGCTGTTGAAACTGGTCCCCGCTTTCGTCTCAGTTTGGCCCTGGATTGTCGCAGACCCCTTAGCCGCAGAGGCTGTTGAAACTTTTGGCAGCAGCGACAATCTCGTTGATTGCGTTGTCGCAGACCCCTTAGCCGCAGAGGCTGTTGAAACTGGCGCTGGGTGTAGCCGGTGTAGCCGCCGATGCCGAGTCGCAGACCCCTTAGCCGCAGAGGCTGTTGAAACGTGCTCTGGTCAGTGCTGCCAGTGCGAGTCCGAGTCGCAGACCCCTTAGCCGCAGAGGCTGTTGAAACGTCGACCGAGCTTGCAACGGCAAACGCCGCGGTCGTCGCAGACCCCTTAGCCGCAGAGGCTGTTGAAACAATGCCCCCGACGATCAGCCCCAATGTCACGAGGATGTCGCAGACCCCTTAGCCGCAGAGGCTGTTGAAACTGGTGGGTTGTGCGGGTCGGGTGTCGCCCTGCTTGTCCCAGACCCCTTGGCCGTAGAGGCGAAACCAGGGGCTTGCCCAGCTCCTTGGTCCTTTCGATGAGTTGTAGATTGGCGCGGGAGTCATCGCCGCAGCAGGCACGTCCCGCCCTATGCCGCTACGCGACGGGTGTTGCGGAGCGATGGGAAGGACGGGGGGACGGTGGGCTATCGGCCAGTAGAGCGCGCGGCGTCGGCCTCGTGGCGGGATCCACGGCTGCTCAGGGCAGCGCTTCGACCAATTCGGTGAGCTTGTCTTCGAAGTCGACCGGCAGAACGGTGCGAGGTGCGCCCCAGTAGCCCCGCTCGGGAAGCGAGCCGCCGTACCAGCCACCGGGAAACCGTTCGGCGGCGGCGAGGATCAGCCCCCCCTCGCCGAAGAGGTTCACCTCGCCGGGGCTCACCACCAGTAAATTGCGGTAGCCGGGGCCGCCGAGTTCGGGGGCGAGGCGATCGGTCAGCGGGGCGCAGCGCCCGTGAGGCAGTTCGGCGCGGGTAAGACGACCGCCGGCGTGCATCTCGATCGCGACGGCGGCCCGTTCCGCGGCCTCCTCCTCCTCCGCGCCGATGCCCTGGGCGGCCCGTTCGGCGGCACGGATTTCGGCCATCTCCTCGCGGCTCGCACCCAGTTCGGCCATCGCCGGCAGGTAGCCGCGGTCGTTGGCGGCGATCAGTGCCAACCGGCGACTCCACGCCGCCGCCGGTAGTCCGAGCAGGACGAACACCTGTTCCAGCGAGGTGGGGCGTTGCGCCCCGGACCGCTCTCCGTGGTGGTCGATGATGACGATCCGTTGCGGATCGAGGCCGAGATCCTCCTCCAGCTCGATCAGCACCGGAGTCTCGCCTGCGGCGAGCGCCCGCTCGATCTCCTTGCGATAGGCCGAGGCCCGCGCGCCCCAGCCGAGACCGCGGTCGTGGTAGCGACCGGGGGCGTGGCGGGCGAGCAGCTCGGTGATGGCGACCATCTCCAGGTCGCGGCCGCCGAGAAAGAAGCGCAGTGGCGCCGGCGCGGCACCGCCTTCCGTCAACGCGGGCATCGGCGTCTCCACCACTCGACCACTCTCCCGCACGCCCGTGAGCCACACACCGACCCGAACGACCGGCCGACCCACCGGCCAATACAGTCACCGGCGGCGAACACCCCCTTCGCCGCGAAGGTCAGCAGGATCAGCGCAAGGAAGGAGACGACGATCGGCCAGAACACCCACGACGGTACCCACGCCACGCAGTCGGTCAACGACTTCATCACCGTGTCGCTGCCCCAGACGCCGACCACGATGGAGATGAACAGCCCGGCGGTGGCGACGTAGGTGAGCCGGGTGGTGACGTCGGCCTGGCGCCGCTGGTCGTCGGCGTCGAGGAACTGGTTGATCGCCTGGGCCTCCGCGGTCACATCGCCGTAGAGCCGGTCCACCCCGAGATGGGCCCGCCACCGCTCGAAGAGCTCCTGCCCCTGGGTCTGGCCGGTCACCTCGTGGAACCAGTAGCGGTGAGTGAAGCGCAGCAACCGGGTCAAATCTCCCCGCACCGCGGCAAAGAACTCGCGCCGCCCGGGTCCGGAGATATCCCGCCCCTTGAGCCGCTCCACCGCCAGGGTGAGGTCATGGGCGATAGCCAGCAGTGCCGCGCGTTGGAGGTGGACCAGCCGCCCCAATTGGAGGTAGTGGCGACGGAAGTGCTGCTCGCCGTCGCCGGTGAAGAATTGGGCGTCGCCGGATGCCGAGTCATCCCGGCCGACCATCAGGAAGGCGTAGCCGCTGGTGAGGAAGCGGGTGCTCATCCACCCCTCCCCTCCCGGCGTGGCGTGGTCCCAAAAACGGTCGTAGCAGTGCTCCGCCTCGAACGATTCCAGGAACGAACGGGCATAGGGGAGCTGGAATCGGTCGCCCGATTCATCGGCGAAGGCGAGACGCACCCAATCCGCGCGGGTCAGAGTTTCCGGCTGGGCGAGAGCGAGCCACGCCATGAACGGAATGCGGTCATCGCCGAGCTGGGAGGCCACAATCGTTCCGCCGTTCAACGGGTATCCCTCGAAGACGATCGGTTCGAGCAAATGACGCCAATGCGCATCGACCGGCGACTGGCTGCTTTCCCGGACCGTGTCGGTGAACGCCCCCACGTTGGTGCCTGCGGACTGACCTCCGTCGCTCCAACTCACGCGTGCGGGGTAATGGCCCGCGATGAACTCGCCGTTGCGCGTCTCGGACGGCCCCCAGTAAGGAGGGTAGGCGCGCCGGAAACGATCGAGCAGGTCGTGGACGGTATCGAGTGACATCGCCGTTTCGGAGGCCACCTCCAACAGCAGCAGGGCAACGCCGATATCCTCGAAATAGTGCAGTTCGATCCGCGCCACCTCCAGAACGAGGGTCTTGCCAGCCCGTTTGTCCGTATCGGGGCGCAGGTCGATCTCGGCCTTCTCGATATCGGTGCGGCACCAAACCGAAACCGCATGCGAAGCCGGATCGAAGAAGATGCGCTGGATGAAGGGGTGAAAATAGACGAATCCGGCGTAGTCACCCTGTGCCTCGACGCCCCCCGGCTCCCGCGGCCCGTTCCCGCCACGGCACCATTCTCTCCCCTCCACCTCATGCCAAACGGAGTTGGCGCCCATCTGTTCACGAATATCATCGCCAGCGGGAATGCCCTTCCCATTGCGGAGATGAATCTTCAGCGGCCACAGGAGAATTTGGCGAAACTTCGTGACGGTGCGCCCCCCGAGCCCCACTTCCCCCTCGTTTCCAGACGTCACCATAGAACCGACCCTCCCTCTTTTTCTCTCCATTATGCGGGTTCCGAACCGGCCCGGCCAAACCCGGTGGCGCCATCGAAGCGGGCCCCCCATGTCTACTCGTCACCGGGTAGTGACATCCTGATGAGCGGTTTGGATTTCAGCGACAGCAGGCTCTCCGGCGCCCCGCCAAAGGTCCGCTTCGTGTTGAAAGACCAAGTTGGGCGGAAGCGTGTTCGTGAACAATCACCGCTACCGTTTTCGGTACAGTCGGACATCCTCGTTTTTCGGATGAAACAAAAAACCCGCCA
>NZ_BAAHXB010000034.1:0-48558 GCF_054657215.1 Endothiovibrio diazotrophicus | reverse complement strand
CCTCACCCGGCTCAATCTCGGGAATAACCAGCTCACCGCCCTGCCCCCCGAGATCGCACAACTCCAACACCTCACCCTGCTCGACCTCTGGGATAACCAGCTCACCGCCCTGCCCCCCGAGATCGCACAACTCCAACACCTCACCCTGCTCGACCTCAGGAATAACCAGCTCACCGCCCTGCCCCCCGAGATTCAAGAGTTGGACGACTTGCGTGGGTTGGGGCTCGAGGAAAATGCGATGGAGGCGCCTCCTTTAGAAGCCCTCGACCCGGAAACCGAGTATTCACCGCACTACATTCAAGGAGCGGTGGACATCACCAAACTCCGCAACTGGTTCCGCCAAGCCGCCGGCGAAGGGGTGGACTACCTCTACGAGGCCAAGCTCCTCATCGTCGGCGAGGGCGGCGCCGGCAAGACCAGCTTGCTGCGCCGGCTGGTCAACCCCGACGCGGAACTGCCGGAACCGGACGACTCCACCCGCGGCATCGACATCCAGCGCTGGGAGTTCGACTGCGAGCCCCGCCACCAACCGGCCGACGCCGCCAAGCCGCAGACCGTCCCCTTCCGTGTCAACTTCTGGGACTTCGGCGGCCAGCAGATCTACCACGCCACCCACCAGTTCTTCCTCACCAAGCGCTCCCTCTACGCCCTGGTGGCCGATACCCGCAAGGAGGACACCAACTTCTACGACTGGCTCAACATGGTGGAGCTGTTCGGTCAAAAAAGTCCTGTCTTCATTGTCAAGAATCAAAAAGACGAACGACCGGTGGAACTGGACGAACCCTCGCTGCGGGAGCGTTTCGGCAACCTGAAGGAGGTGTTCGACTGCAACCTACTCACCAACCACGGACGACAGGAGGTAGTGGATTTCGTCCGTTACCAGATCCAGCGCCTGCCCCACGTCGGCCAGGCGCTGCCCAAGACTTGGCTCCAGGTGCGTCGGGCGCTGGAAAGCGACCCGCGGGACTACGTCACTCTGGAGGAGTATCTGACAATCTGCGACGCCCACGGCTTCAAACGTCGCCAAGACGCCCTCGACCTCAGCGACTACCTCCACGACCTGGGGGTCTGCCTCCACTTCCGCGACGACGAGCTGCTGGAGCGGATCGTCATCCTCAAGCCCACCTGGGGCACCGACGCGGTCTACCGGGTGCTCGACAGCAAGCCGGTGAACGAGGCCCAAGGGCGCTTCACCCGCGACGACCTGAGGCGCATCTGGAGCGAGGAGCGCTACGCCGACCGCCGCCCGGAGCTGCTGCGGCTGATGACCGAATTCAAGCTCTGCTACGAACTCCCCGAGCCCGGCCACTATATCGCGCCGCAGCTGCTCGGCCGCGAGCGGCCCGCCTACGCGTGGGACGAGACGGAGAACCTGCAACTGCGCTACGCCTACCCCCGCTTCATGCCCAGGGGGATCCTCACCCGCTTCATCGTCGAGCTGCACGACCGGATCGAGGCCGGACGCGAGCGGGTGTGGCAGCACGGCGTGGTGCTCGCCGACGACGCCACCCGCGCCGAGGTGCGCGAGGACCCGGAGCGGCGCGAGATCCGCATCCGGGTGAGCGGCGCGCACAAGCGGGACCTGCTCTCCCATCTGGTCTACCGCCTGGAGGAGATCCACGCCCCCTTCCGCAAGGCGGGACTGGAGTATGAGCGGAAGATCCCGTGCAACTGCGAACGTTGCGGCACCCACCGTGAACCGTCGTTCTATGACTACAGCGAATTGACCCATTTCCGGGACGAGGGCTGGTCCACCATCCAGTGCCGGAAGAGCGGTCAGCAGGTCGATGTGCGCGGATTGCTGGACGACGTGATCGACGAACGGGCCGCACAACCCCGAGGCTACGGTCGCAACCGAACGGAGCCGTACGACGAGCATCCGGAGGGTGAAAAACATCTCCACCTTCACCTGCCGTCACCACCGCCCCCATCCGCGCACACCGAACCGCCCCCTGCGGAGCCCTGGTACAAGGCGTGGTGGGTCGTATCGTCCACCGCCGGAGCGGTGGTGGCAGTGGTGATCGGCCTGCTGAGCGCGAACGCGGTCTGGGGTGCCGGCGCGGGGGCGGCCGCCGCGCTGCTGGCCCTCTTCCTCAATCCGCGACGCCGCTTCTTCCGGGTCGGCGTGGGCGTGCTGGGGATGACCGGGCTGGTCAATCTGATTCCCGCGTTGAACCTCCATTTCGCGCACTGGACGAACACGGAGAACGGCGCGAACGGGTTGGTGGTTCAGGGGATTTCCGAAAACCGGGGCGAGATCAGCGGGGTGCTAATCCTGTTGGCCGGCGTGTTGTTCGTTCTGGATCACCTTCAGGACCGCAGGTCATAACACAGCCGCCGCGTCTCACCGAACGACACGCATACCCGGCGTCCGGGAGGACCCCCTGCGCCGCCGCGGTGGGAAGAGCGCAGCGAAACCCACCTTCCCCAAGCCCTTGAAGACGCAACACGGGGTCACAATTCCAGGTAGTGCGGCCCCATGGCCATACCACTACGAATTAAATTCGCAGGCGCCCTTTACGGTTCCTCGACGCCTCAAATGGATTTCAGGATCGAGCGGGCCGGACTGGCGATGAGGTAGATCATGGCGATGAACGTTGCTTTGAACCGGTATCCCCTGGCTCTCGCCCTGGCTGCCTGGAACAGCCCATGGAACCCTTCCAGACGGGCGTTGGTGTAGGTCGATCGCCAGCGCCTGATCACCTGATCGGCCAGGACTGGGAGCGGTTCCTCGACGCCTTGGAAAACCCACCCGCCCCCAACGACCGGCTTCGCGAGGCATTTGCCCAACACCGGAAGCGGGTCGCTCGGTAACGCTTCCGGTGGGCCTGAACATCACGCCGCTGCACAAGCGCCATGACCGCGGCGCCTTCGACTGTGGCGTTCCCGCCCTCGACCACTACCTGCGCCGCTACGCCGGCCAAGACCTCAAGCGGCGGGTCAGCCGAGCCTTCGTCGCCACCTTCACCGACGATCCGCATCGGGTCATCGGCTACTACACCCTGAGCGCGGGCGGCCTGGGCGGTACCGAACTGCCCGAGGAGCGGCGCCGCCGCCTGCCCGGCTACCCGATTCCCGTCGCCATGCTGGGCCGCCTGGCGGTCGCCCGCGACCCCCAGGGCGACGGGATCGGCGCCATCCTGCTGGCCAACGCCCTGAGCCGAGTGGCTCAGGCCGCCCGGGTGATGGCGGTCTACGCCGTGGTCGTGGAGGCCATCGACGAACGGGCCGCGGCCTTCTACGACCGCTTTGGATTCCTGCCGCTGCGGAGCCATCCGCTGAAGCGTTTTCTACCCTTGGATTCCTTTGCCGAATCGGCCGTCTGAGCCTGAGGGCCCGCGAAAAAATAACTTCCTGTTTTGGGACGCCGATCCATCCCCTCCGGCGGCGTTGCGCAAAGGGTTGCATACAACGAGTATGCGCCCCTTTGCGCGCCTTGCCGGACGGGCGTCTCGACGCCCCAAAACACGAAGTTATTCTTTCGCGGGCCCTAAGGGTCCGCGGATGCCTCGACGATGGAATGGCGCCGCGCTTCCCCTCTACGAGGGCTCGACCGGTCCAGTCGACCAGTTGGCCAGCGACCAGTTGGAGATAGTCGAAAAGGTGTTTTAGCGAAGTCGTCGGCGACCCGTTCGTGGGGCGCTTGAAAAATACGGCACATTATTAGCTTGGCTAATGATTAATATAGACAATTGTTATCATGCACAGAGGGGGCCGACTCGGAATTATGGGGTTCTCCGGCCGGCACTATCTATACCAGAGGCTCTAATTCCAATAAAAGTGGAAGACAATCTTACTGAAGCCGCGCAATTTTCGTCGATCGAGCTTGGTCACTATAGCGTACTTATCCCATAGAATAATCACAAGAAGAAAGGAGGAAAAACATGAAGAGCGGAGTAACACGAGGGGCATGGGTTGCATTCTTTTTTATGGCATGGCTTGTGTGCGTAGGCTGCCATGCTGATGACGATGGAAGGAGCGACTTAGAACCGTCAGCAATCTGGTACAAGGATTCTGATGGAGATGGTTACTCCGATGGTTCCATGGTGAATACGACAAAACAACCACGCGAGTATTATTCCGAACGGGACTTGAGGTCTCTTTCTGGAGATTGTGATGATGCTGATCCGTTGATCCATCCTGAAGCAACCGAAACATGTGGAGACGGTCTCGATCAAAACTGTGATGGCCGTGATCCTGAGTGTGATGACGATGAGTGCGCGGGTCCCTGGTATCGCGCCAACCTCACCACCTACACGTCCTATCCGGATCCGGGCAGCGAGGAATGCCTGGAGTACAATGGGTGCACCTGGGCCGGCTATTTTTACGGCCTGGAGGGGCAGCAGACCGGGGAGTGGGTGGCCGCGCACAATATTGTTGCTGTTCATCACAAGGATTGGGGATGGTTAGGCATGAAAACCATCAGGTTGCATCAAGACACCCATGACATACTCGCCACCGTCTACGACCTGTGTTCCGACTCCGATTGCGACGGGTGCTGCACGGAGAATCTTGGCGGTGACGGGTATCTCATCGACATCGAACACGCCACCATGGAACGCTTTGGCTCTGGTGAAGGAATCGTTGAATTTCAGGTGTGTGGTGCAAATCACTCCGGCAGTTTTTGATGAAATGATGCAGTCTAGTGATTCCAAGAAAGTGGAGAGGGTCACCCGGGCGTTTCTCAAGATGAAGAAGTTTGATATTGCAACCTTGCAAAGCGCCTATGATGGGAAATAGGAAAGGGAACAAGACATCATCGGCTAATTGCGGCGTTGGACGGGTCATGATGGATGCCCCGGTTAACGATCATGGACGAGCGTTGAACGGCCCCGGGACGATGAAAGCCGGGTAGGGTGTGCCGACGATAGGAGGCGCATCGGTCGGAAAATGGTGCGCCTCGTACCTCGGCACACCCTACGCTCGCCCCCAATTTCCACGCACTTTAGCAGTAACACACCCCGGTTAATGCACCAAAACTACGCGACCCCCTTCTTAGAACAACCCGCCACTGCGCTCCTGACTCCCGGTCGCACCCCCACTCTTCAGCGCCGCTCCTTCGCCAGTCGGCGCAAGGCTTCGAGGTGCCGCCGCTGCAGGTTGAGCCTCCCCGGCCGGTTCTCCCAATTGCTGATGGTCTGCAGGGATGCGCCCACCTGGCGGGCGAGTTCGGCCTTGTTCAAGCCGAGGCGTTGGCGCAGCCGGGCGATCGCCTCTCCGGTGGGGACGAACACCTCCTCCACCGGATCACCGTTGCCGCCCTTCGTCGTCCGTGCGGGATCTCGTCCGGTGGCGGCCGGGTTGGCGCTTCGTGTCGGCGGCCGCCGGCTCGTGGCGGAGCGCCGCGGGGCGGCCGGGGGCGATGGCTCGCGGTCGTCGATCTCCACGCCGAACAGGCTGGAGAGATCCTCCTCCTCCAGCCGGCGGTGGCGGCCGGCCGCGGGGCCGGTGAGGTCCAGATCGACGGTGATCAGCTCTTCATGATCGACGCCGCGCAGTTCGAACAGCATTTCGGGACGCTGGTCGAGGCGCGCGCCGACGCCGTAGAGGACCGCGGCGCGATGCTTGCACAGGCCGGCCCAGTCGGGACAGGTGCAGCTCATCTCGATCTCGCCGGGCTGGGGGAAGAGGCCGTGGTCGCGGTCGGTGACGATCGCCATCACCTGTTCGGAGAGCTTGCCCTGGAGCAGTTCCAGCAGGGAGCCGATATGCCCCGCGCACTGCTCGCGCAGCCTTTCCCATCGGGCTTCGGGAAGCGGTTGGATCCGGATGTCGACGTCGTAGAGCGTGGAGCCGCTGACGATGGCCTGGATATGCCCCCTGCGGATCGCCAGGTGGCAGATCGAGCCGTTGCGCGCGTAGGTGCGGCCCCTCGGCAGGCGGTTGGCATAGTCGCTGAACCGCTCCAGGTGGTGGCACCACGCCTCGCCCCAGAAGGTGTGGGCGATCTTGCGGCCGTGGATCGCCAACGGTTCGATCTCCAGGCCCTGTTTCTCCATCTGCTTCATCTTCCGGGCCGCGGCGGCTCGCCGTTTGGCGACCGGCACGTAGGGGTTCCAGCGGGGGGCCATGGGGGTCTCCTAGGAGGCTGTCGGGCTATGGGGGATCGAGGTCGAGGGCGACGAGGTCGAGCAGCGCCGCGTCGTCCATTTCGGTGAGGGGGAGTTCGCCGCCGTCGCGCAGCAGGTCGTCGGCCAGGCTGCGCTTCTCCCGGATCAGGGCGTCGATCTTCTCCTCGATGGTGCCGCGGCAGATGAATTTGTGCACCAGGACGTTCTTTCGCTGGCCGATGCGGAAGGCGCGGTCGGTGGCCTGGTTCTCCACCGCGGGGTTCCACCAGCGGTCGAAGTGGATGACGTGGGAGGCCTCGGTGAGGGTGAGGCCGGTCCCTCCCGCCTTGAGGGAGAGGACGAAGAACGGCGGCCCCTCCTCCCGCTGGAAGGCCTCCACCCGCTCGCGCCGCTGCCTGACCGGGGTGCCGCCGTGGAGGATCAGGCCGGGCCGGCCGAAGATCTCCGCGAGGAAGGCGGCCAGGGGCGCGGTGATCTCGCGGAATTGGGTGAAGACCAGCACCTTCTCCTGGCGCGAGGCGATCTCCTCGCACAGTTCGGCCAGGCGCTGGAACTTGCCGCTGTTCTTCGGCTCGTAGTCCCCGCCACCGAGCCCTTGCGCGGGGTGGTTGCAGATCTGCTTGAAGCGCTGCAGGTAGGCCAGCACCAGGCCGCGGCGCTGGATGCCGTCGAGGGTCTCGAGACCGTGCTTCAGCTCCTTCACCGCGCGCCGGTACTGCGCCACCTGGACCCGGCTCAGGTTGCACCACGCATCCACCTCGCTCTTCTCCGGCAGGTCGTCGATGATCCGCCGGTCGGTCTTCAGGCGGCGCAGGATGTAGGGGCCGGTCAGCCTGCGCAGCGGTGCGTACTGGTCGTGCTCGCGTGCGGCCAGGGAGTCGACGAAGCCCTTGAAGCGTTTGGCGCTGCCGAGCAGGCCGGGGTTGAGGAAATCGAACAGCGACCAGAGGTCCGACAGGCTGTTCTCCACCGGGGTGCCGGTGAGGGCGATGCGCGCGTCGGCCTGCAGCCGCTTGACCGCCTTGGTCTGGCGGGTGGCGGGATTCTTGATCGCCTGGGCCTCGTCCAGGATCACCAGCCGCCACGCCGTGCCTTGCAGCCATTCGCGGCGGGTCAGGGTCCCGTAGGTGGTCAGCACCAGGTCGCAATCGGCGAGGGACGGCGGGTGATCGCGCCCTTCGCCGTCGGGCCGGGGGGTGTCGTCGAGTTGGGAGCCGTGGACGAAGCGGGTGCGCAGCGAGGGGGCGAAACGTTCCAGTTCCGTCTGCCAGTTGGCGAGCAGGGAGGCGGGCAGCAGCAGCAGGGAGGGTTTGGCCTCGCCGGCCGGCGGATGCTGTTTGAACCGCAGCAGCAGGGCGATGATCTGGATGGTCTTGCCGAGCCCCATGTCGTCGGCGAGACAGGCCCCCAGGCCCAGGCGGGAGAGCAGCCAGAGCCAGTTCACCCCTTGCTCCTGATAGGGGCGCAGGGTCCCCTTGAGTCCCTTCCCCGGCCGCGCGGCGGCGATGCCTTGCGGCGCGCGCAGCTGTTCGAGCACTCCCGCGAGCCATTCGCCCGGCCGGACCCGGGACCACGCCTGCCGCGCCTGGTCGTCGTCGGCCCGCCCCAGGTCGACCGGCGCGCCGGCCAGCAGGCGCATCCCCTCGGTGAATCCGATCCGCCCCTCGCGGGCCTCCGCCGCCACCGTCCGCCAGTGGCTCAGCGCCTCGTCCAGGCGCTGCCGATCCACCTCCACCCAGCGCCCCTTGAGGAACACCAGCCCCGCCTCGGCGGCCGACAACGCCGCCAGCTCCGCCTCGCTCAACGGTTCGTCGTCGATGACGACCTGGAGTTCGAAATCGAGCAACGCCTCCTTGCCGAGTCCGCCTTGCCGTTCGTTGCCGATGCGCACCCCGACCTGCGGGCGGCTGCGCTTGCGCCACCAGTCGGGCAGGCGAACCACCAGTCCGCTCTCCTCGTAGCGCGGGACTTCGCGCAGAAACCGGTAGGCCTCTTCCGGCGTCCAGGCCAGCGGGTGGTAGAGGTCGCCGCTCTTCACCAGTTCGTCGATCAGCGGGCTCGCCACGGCGGCGCGATGGACCGGCGACAGCAGGCGAACCAGCCCCGGCTTGTCGTCGGCATCGGCATACTCCCGCAACGCGTTGCGCAGCGGCTGGTAGCGCGCCGCGCCGCGCCCTCGGGGCGGCCCCGCATCGTCGGGGGCGTAGGTCGCCATGAAGGCGAAGGGGTAGTCGGGGTCGCGCCGATTCTCCGCCAGATGAAAGCAGACCCGGCCCAGTGGATGCCATTGCGGCGCACGGGCGTCGAGCAGCGCGGCCAGCGAGCCGTGTTCGCGGATCCGTGCGCGCACCCAATGGTCCAGCCGGTTCCACAAGGTGCACAGCAGATCGATGCCGAGATACTCGGCGCCCTGCATCGGTGGTGCGGCCTGAAGCCACCGTTCGGCCTCCGCCGCGGTCAACGGGGCGACGGGGGGGGCGGGGTCTTCGGGGTGATCGGCCGGCAGCGCATCCTGAGTGGCGGGCGGGTCCGGCAGCCGGCAGCGGGCGCCCAGGTAGCTGCCGGCGAAATCATGCCAGTAGCGCAGCGTCGGGGTCAGCCCGTCGGTCGAGCGGTCGGCGGCCAGCTCGAACAGCCCCTCGGCGACGTGGCGGGCGAAGGCGTCGGCGAGGCCGGGCCTCCCCTGCCCACCGGGTGAGGGGACCGCGTCCGCGACGGAAAGGCCGTGTAGGTGGCCGGAGGGCAGCAGGCCGAGATCGAAGGGCATCGGGTTGAACCGGAGTGGGGTTGGCATGTTGCGGGACGGATGAGCCACCCCGGGGGATCGCGCTCAGCGGATCAGGCCGCGCCCTTCCACTTCAACGAAATCGGCCAGCAACTGTACCGCCGATTCGTCGGCGGCGATCCCGCGCAACCGCTCCACCACCTGCTCGCGCTTCAGCCCGGAGCGGTAGATCGTCTTGTAGGCCCGCTTCAGGACGGCGATGGTCTCGGGGGTGAAACCCCGCCGCTTCAATCCCTCGCGGTTGATGCCATAGGGGCGGGCCGGGGAGCCGTCGGACATGACGTAGGGGGGAAGGTCCTGCTTGAGCACGGTGCCGAGGCCGCAGAAGGCGTGGGCGCCGATGCGCACGAACTGGTGGACCACCGCGAAGCCGCCCATGATCACCCAGTCTCCCACCTCGACGTGACCACCGAGGGAGGCGGCGTTGGCGAAAATGGTCTGGCTGCCGATCCGGCAATCATGGGCGACGTGGGTGTAGGCCATGAACCAGTTGTCGTCGCCGATGCGGGTCACCCCGCCCCCCTTCACCGTGCCGCGATTGATGGTGCAGTACTCGCGAAAGTAGTTGCGGTCGCCGATCTCCAGCCGGGTCGGCTCGCCCTTGAACGACTTGTCCTGGGGCGCCTCGCCGATGGAGGCGAACTGGAAGATGCGGTTGTCGCGGCCGATGGTGGTGGGGCCGTTGATCACCACGTGGGGGCCGATGACGCTGCCGGCACCGATCTCCACGTCGGGGCCGATCAGGGTGAACGGGCCGATCTGCACGTCTTCGGCAATGCGGGCCTTGGGGTCGATTACCGCGCGCTGGTCGATCACGATTCGATTTCCCTCGCCGCGCACATCAGTTCGGCCGAGCAGACCACCTTGCCGTCCACCTTCGCCTCGCCGCTGAAGCTCCATACCCCGCGCCGCGAGCGGTTCAGCTTCACCTCCAGGACCAGCTGATCACCCGGCTCCACCGGCTGCTTGAAGCGCGCCTTGTCGATGCCGACGAAGTAGTACATGGTCTCTTCGTCGGGGGTGCTGTCCTGGGTCTTGAAGGTGAGGATGCCGGTGGCCTGGGCCATCGCCTCGAGGATCAGCACGCCGGGCATCACCGGCCGGTGGGGGAAGTGGCCGGGAAAGAACGGTTCGTTGATGCTGACGTTCTTGATCGCGGTAAGGGACTCGCCGGGAGTGTAGTCCACCACCCGGTCGATGAGCAGGAAGGGGTAGCGGTGCGGCAGGTACTTCAGCACCTCATGGATATCGAGCGTGTTCAATTCAGGACCTCTTCAAAAAAACATCCAACGCAAAGGCGCAAAGACGCAAAGGGCGCAAAGCGGAAAGGAGACGGCGGGGTCCCCGGATGAAGTCCGAATCCCCCTTTGCGTCCTTTGCGCCTTCGCGCCTTTGCGTTGAAAACTCTTCCTACTCCGATGACCGTTTGGCGAGGCGTTTCACCTCGCGGGCCAGTTCGTCCAGGTGGCGCAGGCGGGCGGCGTTGCGCTTCCAGTCGCGGTTGGCCATCACCGGCAGGCTGGAGGAGTAGGTCCCCGGCTCGTTGATCGAGCGATCGACCAGCGAAGTGGCGGTGACCACCACGTCGTCGGCGATCTCCAGATGGCCGAGCACCACCGCCGCCCCGCCGATCTGGCAGCGCTTGCCGATCACCGCGCTGCCGGCGACACCGACGCAGCCGGCCATCGCGGTGTGGGCACCGACGCGGACGTTGTGGGCGATCTGGATCTGGTTGTCCAGCTTCACCCCCTCCTCCAGCACCGTGTCCTCCAGCGCCCCGCGGTCGATGGTGGTGTTGGCGCCGATCTCCACGTCGTCGCCGATCTCCACTCCGCCGAGCTGCGGCACCTTGATCCAGCGGCCATCCGTCTCCTGCGCCAGCCCGAAACCGTCGGCGCCGATCACCGCGCCGGGATGGACCAGCACCCGCCGCCCCAGCCGCACCCCGTGACAGAGGGTGACGTTGGCGACCAGGCGACACCCCTCGCGGAGTTCCGCCCCCCGCCCGATCACGCAGCCGGGGCCAACCTCGCAGCCGGCGGCGAGCCGGGCCCCCTCCTCGACCACGCTGTTGGGCCCGATCGAGACCCCTTCGCCGAGGGCCGCCCCGGGGGCGACCACCGCGCTGGGATGGACGCCTGCCGTCCCGGGCGGTACGGGATGGAGGAGAGCGGCGGCTCGCGCATAGGCGAGGTGGGGACGCTCGTGGACCAGTGCCGCCACCGGACAGGCAGCCCGCTCGGCGGGGGCGAGGATCACCGCGGCGGCGCGGGTCTGCCGCAGCGGTCCGCGGTACCTGGCATTGTGGAAGAAGCTCAGCTGGCCGGGGCCGGCGCGCTCCAGGGTGGCGACGCCGGAGACGCGCAACGCGCCGTCACCGTCGAGCGCGGCGCCGATCGCCTCGGCCAGCTCCGCCAGGGTCACCCCTTCGCTCATCGGCTTCGACGGCGATCAGGGGGCCGGGGCCGCCTTGAACTGGCTCTTCAGGCGATCGAGCAGCTTCTGCGTCAGGTTGACCTGGTCGCTGGCGTAGACCACCCCTTCGCTGATCACCAGGTCGTAGTGCTCCTCCTTGGCCAGCTCGGCGACGGTGGCGAGGGTCTCCTTGAGCAGCTTGCGCAGCTCCTCGTTGCGGCGGATGTTGTAGTCCTCGCGCACCTCGCGCTGCAAGCGCACCAGCTCCCGCTGACGGGAGCGGATGTCGCGCTCCAGGCTGCGGCGCTCGGTCTCGCTCATCACGTCGCCGTCGCGCTCCAGCTTGTCCTCCATCCCCTTCAGCTCCTTCTGCTGGGATTCCAGCTCCCGCTGGCGGGGGGCGAACTCGCGCTCCAGCTGCTTCTGCGCGGCATCGGCCTGGGGCATCTGCTCGGTCACCTTGGTCAGGTTGACCGCCCCCACCTTGATCCCCTCGGCGACGGCGGCGGCGGAGAACAGCGGGCCCAGCAACAGCGTGGCCCCCAGCACCATCGGCCCCACCACGGGGAGGACCATCTCGCGCATCGTTTCACTCCTGCGTATGCTCTGAATCACTCTTGAATCCTCCGGCCTGACGCGTCGCTCAAAATAAGGTCATGCGCGACGCAGCGCGTTAAAACTGTCTGCCCATGGTGAACTGGAAGCTCTGGGTTTCGTCCCCGCCCTTGTCGTTGAGCGGCGTGGCGACCACGAAGGTCAGTGGACCGAAGGGCGACAGCCAGGTGGCGGTCAAGCCCGTAGAGTAACGCAGGTCGCCGAGATCCACCTCCTGGTTGACCCCCCAGACGTTGCCGGCGTCAAGGAAAGCGGACATGCGGAAGTTGGAGGACTCCTTCCAGAACAGCGGCGGCAGCAGCAGTTCGGCGTTGCCGACCAGCTTCACGTCACCACCCATGGTGTCGCCGTTGGAGTCGTGGGGACCGAGGGTGTTGTCGCGGAAACCGCGCACCGATTTGACGCCGCCGGCGAGGAAGTACTCGTAGTAGGGCAGCGCATCGGTGCCGCCGACCCCGTCGCCGTACTGGAACTGCACGTTGCCCATCACGGTCCAGTCGTCGTTCAACGGGAAGTAACGCTGGGCCTTCAGGTTGATGTCGTAGTAGGTGAGTTCGCCGAAGGTCATTCCCGCCCCCGCCGCGAGGTAGGTCCCCCGGTCGGGGAATATGGCACTATTGCGGGTGTCGTGGGACCAGCCGACGCGGGTGTTGAGACCGAGGAAATCGTTGCCGTTGGCGGCCAGCCAGTCGGCCAGTTCGACCGAGGGGGTGGCGCCGGTGGTAACGCTCTTCTGATCCAGTCCGAGGGTGAACAGCAACTTGTCGTACTCGTTGATCGGCACGCCCCAGGTGACGTTGCCACCGATGTTGTCGAGCACGTAGCGGGAGATGTTGGCCGCCTCGGCATCGGTCTCCCGCGAGTAGAGGCTGAAGCCGCGGCTCACCCCGTCGACGGTGTAGTAGGGGTTGAGGTAGGAGACGCTGTAGACGGTGTTGACGTCGGAGTTGTTGAAGGAGAAACCGAGCCGCTTACCGCTGCCCATGAAGTTCTCCTGGGTGATGCTGGTGGAGAAGATCACGCCGGAACCGGAGGAGTAGCCGATACCGGCCATCAGGTTGCCGGAGGGCTTCTCCTTCACCGAGAACTCCACGTCCACCTGGTCGGTGGTACCGGGCACCGGCTTGGTCTCGACGTTGACCCCGTCGAAGTAGCCGACCACGTCGAGGCGGTCGCGGGAGCGGTTGACCTTGGCGGTGTCGATCCACGCCCCCTCCATCTGACGCATCTCGCGGCGCAGTACCTCGTCGCGGGTCTTGGTGTTGTTGACCATGTTGATGCGGCGCACGTAGACCCGCTTGCCCGGATCGACGAAGAAGGTGAGGCTCACCTGTTTCTCCTTCTCGTCGACATCGGGGATCGCGTTGACATTGGCGAAGGCGTAGCCCTCCTGGCCGAGCCGGTCGCTGATCGCCGCCGAGGTCTTGGTGGAGTCGCGCCGCGAGAAGGTGTCGCCGGCGTGCAGCTTGACCAGACCGAACAGCTCGTCCTGGGGCACCACCAGTTCCCCGGCCAGCTTCACCTCCTTGACCGTGTACTCCTCCCCCTCGGAGACGTTGATGGTGATGTAGATGTCGTGCTTGTCGGGGGTGATGGTCACCTGGGTGGAGGTGATGTTGAAGTTGATGTAGCCACGATCGAGGTAGTAGGAACGCAGCGACTCCAGGTCGGCGGTCAGCTTCTCCTTGGAGTACTGGTTGTCGTCGGTGATCCACGACATCCAGTTGCCGGTGGTCAACTGGAACTCATCGAGCAACTCGTCGGTGGGGAAGACGTGGTTGCCGACCAGGTTGATGGCGCGGATGCGCGCCGCCTCGCCCTCGTCGACGGTGATCGTCACTCCCACCCGGTTGCGCTCCAGCGGGGTGACCGTGGGGGTGATCTTCACCGCGTACTTGCCGCGGTTGAAGTACTGCCGGCGCAGCTCCTTCTCGGTGGTGTCGAGCAGCGAGCGGTTGAACACCCGTCCCTCGGCCAGACCGATCTGCTTGAGCGCCTCGAGCAGCTGATCCTTGTCGATGTCCTTGTTGCCGGAGAGTTCGATGGAGGCCACGGCCGGGCGCTCCTGGACCAGGATCACCAGCACGTCGCCGTCGCGTTCGAGGCGCACGTCCTTGAAGAAACCGGTCTTGAACAGGGCGCGGATCGCCTCGGCGCCGCTCTTCTCGTCCAGCCTCTGGCCCACCTTCACCGGCAGGTAGTTGAAGACGGTGCCGGCGGAGATCCGCTGCAATCCCTCGATGCGGATGTCGCTGACGGCGAAATCGTCGGCGGCGAGCGCCGAGGCGCCCCACAGCATGAGGGCGGCGAGCGGTGCCAGGCGGAGGCCGCGATGGTTGTTGGTCATTGAGTTGTTCCAGCAAGCGCGCTCAGCGGCAGGAGGGCGCCGCCAAATCATTATTCTCTGACTACCCGTCCCGACTACCGGCCCCGACTATCCGCCGAAGAGCCGGGCCAGGTCGTTGTAGAAGGCCAATCCCATGAGGGCCAGCAACACCGCCAGCCCCGCCCGCTGCCCCAGCTCCTGGGCCTGGTCCGAGAGCGGGCTTCCCTTGGCGAATTCTACAAGGTAATACAGCAGGTGCCCACCATCCAGTATCGGGATCGGCAACAGGTTGAGCACGCCGAGAGTGAGGCTGATCATCGCCAGGAAGGTGAGGAAGGCGACCGCCCCGGCCTGGGCGAACTGGCCGGCGTACCGGGCGATGCTGATCGGCCCGCTGACGTTGTCCAGGGAGGCCTCGCCGGTGACGATCTTGCCGAGCATGCGCAGGGTCAGCAACGACATCCGCCAGGTCTTCTTCACGGCGGGGATGAACGCCTCCAGCGGACCGTAGCGCAGCTCCGCGCGCAACGCCTCCAACTGCGCGGGTTCGATCCGCGCCGCGGCCCCGACCCGGCCGACCGGCCCCTCCCCCCCCTGCACCTCCCGCGGGGTGACCGTCAGGGTCAGCGACGCGCCGCCGCGTTCCACCGACACCTGCAGGGGAACGCCGGGGCGGGCCTTCACGTAGTCCGCCCACCAATCCCAGTCGGGGACCGGCAGACCATCCACCGCGGTGACCCGATCGCCCGGCCGCAACCCCGCGGCAGCGGCGGCGCCGTCGGCCATCACCTCGTCGATCACCGGCTCCAGCTTCAGCCGGTAGGGGGCGATCCCCAGGTTCTTCAGCAGCTCGCCCCCCTCGGCCAGCGCCGCCCCCGCCTCCAGGTCGATCGTCCGCCAGCGCCGCGCGCCGGAGGCATCGCGCACCTCCAGCGGGGTCTCGCCGGCATCCAGCACCGCCTCCAGCAGCGCCGCGAGGGCGACATCCCAGGTGGGGGTGGCGCGCCCGGCGACGCTGACGATCTCATCGCCCGCGTGCAATCCGGCATAGGCCGCCGGGGTGTCCGCCGCGATCTCGCCGACCAGTGGCTTGGGGCCGACGACGCCGATGGTGAGGACCGCCCAGTAGGCGGCGATGGCGAACAAAAAGTTGAACAGCGGCCCGGCACAGACGATGGCGATACGCCGCCCCACCGAGGCCCGGTTGAAGGCGAGGTGAAGCTCCTCCGGGGCCACCTCACCCTCGCGCTCGTCGAGCATCTTGACGTAACCGCCCAGGGGCAGCGCGGCCACCACGTACTCCACCCCGTCACGGCCGTTCCGCCGCCACAGCGGCCGGCCGAACCCGATGGAGAAGCGCAGCACCTTCACCCCGAGCTTGCGCGCCACCCAGAAGTGGCCGAACTCGTGGACGGTGATCAACACCCCGATGGCGACGAGGAAGGCGGCGGCGGCGGAGAGGAATTCACTCATGGGGGTATCTAAATAGAAGAGGGTCCGCAAATGAACGCGAATGAACGCAAATGGAAGAAAGAGAAGAGCAAACCGCAGATTAACGCAGATTTACGCAGATATTTCTCGTCTGAATCTGCGTAAATCTGCGTTAATCTGCGGTTCAGTCTTCCATTCCAACGATCCGCTGAATAGTCACCGATTTTCTTCTTATTCGCGTTCATTTGCGTTCATTTGCGGACAAATCCTATTGCAATCTCGCGGGCGCGGCGATCGGCTTCGAGGACCACCTCCAGGGAGACCGCATCCGCGGCGTCGAGTTCCGTGAGCGTCCGCTCGATCACCTCGGCGATGGCGGTGAAACCGAGCCGCCGGTCGAGGAACGCCGCCACCGCCACCTCGTTGGCGGCGTTGAGGATCGCCGGTGCGGTGCCGCCGGTACGGATGGCGTCGTAGGCCAGTCGCAGGCAGGGGAAGCGCTCGAAGTCGGGCGCCTCGAAATCGAAGCGCGCCAGCGCGAACAGATCGAGATCGGCCACCCCGGAGGCGATCCGCTCCGGCCAGGCCAGGGCGTGGGCGATGGGGGTGCGCATGTCGGGGTTGCCCAGCTCGGCGAGCACCGAACCGTCGCTGTACTGGACCATGGAGTGGATCACGCTCTGCGGATGGACCACCACCTGCACGTCGTCGGGCGAGCAGCCGAACAGCCAGCACGCCTCGATCACCTCCAGCCCCTTGTTCATCATGGTGGCGGAGTCCACCGAGATCTTGCGCCCCATGGACCAGTTGGGGTGGGCCACCGCCTGCTCGGGGGTGACCTCCGTCAGTTGGTCCAGCGGGGTGGAGCGGAAGGGGCCGCCGGAGGCGGTGAGCAGGATCCGGCTCACCCCCACCTGCGCCAGGCCACGGCCGAAGTCGCCGGGCATGCACTGGAAGATGGCGTTGTGCTCCGAGTCGATCGGCAGCAGTTCGGCGCCATGGGCGCGCACCTCCTCCATGAACAGCGCGCCGGACATCACCAGCGCCTCCTTGTTGGCCAGCAGCACCCGCTTGCCGGCCCGCGCCGCGGCCAGGGTCGGCAGCAGCCCGGCGGCGCCGACGATGGCAGCCATCACCTGCCCCACTTCGTCCAGGGAGGCCACCTTCACCAGCCCGTCGTTGCCGGAGAGCACCTCAACCGCCAACCCCGCATCCGCGGCGAGCGCGGAAAACCGCGCGGCGGCGGCCTCGTCGGCGAGCACCGCATAGCGGGGGCGGTGAACGCGACACTGCTCCAGCAGCCGCTCTACCCCGGTATTGGCGGTCAGCGCCACCACCCGGTAGCGCTCGGGGTGGCGGGCCAGCACGTCCAGCGTACTTACCCCGATGGAGCCGGTGGCCCCCAGAACCGTCACACCGATCATCGTGCCGTTACCCCGCTCAACCACCCAAAAACCACGAAGGGAAAAGGACTCCCTCCGTGAAGGATCTCTCCGACATCAACCCAGGTTCAGCGCCACCCAGCCGGCCCAGAAAAGGGGAGCGGCGGCGGTGAGGCTGTCGATGCGGTCGAGGATGCCGCCGTGGCCGGGGAGGATGGAACCGCTGTCCTTCAGTCCCACCTCGCGCTTGAGCAGGCTCTCGAACAGGTCACCCACCACCGAGACCAGGGCGGCGACCACGCTGATCAGCACGAAGCCGGCCAGCTCCATCCAACCGAAGCCGAGCCATGCCCCCACCAACGCGGCATAGAGGGCGACCAGCGCCATCCCACCGTAGACCCCTTCGCGACTCTTTCCCGGGCTGACCTCCGGCGCCAGTTTGACCCGCCCCCAACGGGTCCCGGCGAAATAGGCCCCGCTGTCGGCAACCACCGTGAGACCGATGACGTAGAGCACCCACCAGTGCGAGGTGGCATGCAACACCGCCAGGGCGAACCACGCCGGCAGCAGCGTGACCAGCCCCGCCCACCCCTTCACCGCCGCCCCCTGGAACGGCGAGGCCCCGGGGGCGATCCCCCGCAGCAACAGCCAGGCGAGCAGCATCCACCACACCAGCGAGGCGGCGAGCACCGCCACCACCACCTCCAGCGAGTGACCGAAGAGGACCAGCAGCGCCATGGCGAAGGCCAGGGCCAGGGGATAGAGACCACGGACCGCGATCCGCCGCGCACCGAGCAGGCCGCTCCACTCCCAGCCGCCGACCAACACCACCACCCCGGAGAAGAGTGCGAAGTGGGCGGTAGGCAGCAGCAACACCCCGGCGATCACCAGGGGAATCAGGACGACCGAGGTGAGCAACCGCAGCTTAAGCACCCTTGAGACTCTCCACCTGATGTCCGGTCATCCCGAAGCGGCGCTGGCGACTACCGAAGGAGGCGATCGCCTCGTCGAGGGCCTCGGCATCGAAATCGGGCCAGAAGCGGTCGGTGAAATAGAGTTCAGTGTAGGCCAACTGCCAGAGCAGGAAGTTGGAGATGCGCTGTTCGCCACCGGTGCGGATGAAGAGGTCGGGCTCGGGCAGATCGGCCAGGGAGAGCTCGGCGGCCAACCGCTCGGCATCGACCTGACCCGGCTCCAGGGTCCCCGCCTTGACCTGCCCGGCCAAGCGGGCGGCGGCCTGCGCGATGTCCCAGCGGCCACCGTAGTTGGCGGCGATCACCAGGGTCAGGCCGTCGTTGTCGGCGGTCACCCGCTCGGCCTCGGCGATGCGCTGCTGGAGCTTCTCGGGAAAGGCGGAGAGGTCGCCGATCAGGCGGATGCGCACCTTGTTCTTGTGCAGCCGCTTGATCTCCTTCTGCAGGGTGGTGAGGAAGAGCTCCATCAACAGCCCCACCTCCTTGGCCGGACGGCGCCAGTTCTCCGAGGAGAAGGCGAACAGGGTGAGCACCTCGATGCCGCGCTCGCCACAGGCCGAGACCACCTTGCGCACCGCATCGACCCCCGCCTTGTGGCCGAAGTGACGCGGTAGTTTGCGCCGCTCCGCCCAGCGCCCGTTACCGTCCATGATGATGGCCACGTGCCGAGGCATCGAACGCCCGAGACGCCCCTCCTCGACCACCGCGGTGTCACCCTCCTCCGCCATCACCGATCACTCCAAGTAGACACGAAACACCAAATGCTCGAAAAAACCGGGGCTGGGCGCCGCGGGGCTTTTGCCCCGCGGCGCCCAGCCCCGGTTTTTTCGCGTCAGATTTCCATCAGCTCCTTTTCCTTGACCTCGACCACCTTGTCCACCTCGGCGACATACTTGTCGGTCAGCTTCTGCATCCCCTCCTCCGCCCGACGCGCCTCGTCCTCGCTGATCTCCTTCTCCTTGAGCAGGTCCTTGAAGTCGCCGTTGGCATCGCGGCGGATGTTGCGGATGGCGACCTTCGCCTGCTCGCCCTCCTTGCCCACCACCTTGGCCAGATCGCGGCGGCGCTCCTCGGTGAGCGGCGGCAGCGGGATGCGGATCATGGTGCCGGCGGTGGCCGGATTGAGCCCCAGGTCCGACTCCAGGATCGCCTTCTCCACCGGCCCGACCATGGCCTTCTCCCACGGCTGGACGGTCAGGGTGCGCGCATCGCCGACACCGACGTTGGCCACCTGGCTGATCGGCACCGGAGAGCCGTAATAGTCGACCCGCAGGTGGTCGAGCAGGCTGGGGTGGGCGCGACCGGTACGCAGTTTGGTCAGCTCGGTCTTCAGCGCGTCGATGCTCTTGCCCATGCGGACCTCTGCATCCCGGGTGATTTCGTCGATCATCGTCTAACCCTCCACCAGACTGCCGATCTCCTCGCCGGAACAGATGCGGGGAAGATCGCCGTGGTTGTTGATATTGAAGATACGCAGCGGCATGGCGTGGTCGCGGCAGAGCACGATGGCGGTGAGGTCCATCACCATCAGCCGGCGATCGAGCACCTCGTCGTAGGAGAGCCGGGGGAAGTGCTCGGCGGCGGGGTCCTTCACCGGATCGGCGGAGTAGACCCCACTCACCTTGGTCGCCTTGAACAGCACCTCGGCACCGATCTCGATGGCGCGCAGGGAGGCGGCCGAATCGGTGGTGAAGAAGGGGTTGCCGGAACCGCCGGCGAACAGTACCACCCTGCCGGCCTCCAGGTGGCGCACCGCCTGATCCCGCTGGAAGCGTTCGCACACCCCCTCGATGGCGAAGGCCGACATCACCCGCGCGGGCACCCCGATCTTCTCCAGGTACTGGGCCATGGCCAGCGAATTCATCACCGTGGCGAGCATCCCCATCTGGTCGCCCACCACCCGGTCCATGCCGCCGGAGGCGAGACCGGCGCCGCGGAAGATGTTGCCCCCGCCGATCACCATCCCCACCTGGGTCCCGGCCTTCACCACATCGCGGATCTCCCCGGCGATCCGGTCGGCGACATCGGGGCTGATGCCGTAGACATCGCTCCCCATCAACACCTCGCCACTCAGCTTCAGCAGGATTCGCCGGTACATAAACTTCAGCCCCATTTTCGTAATCTAGCCGCAGATGAAGGGAAACCATCGGATACGCGATTCCCCTTCGTCTGCGCCCTCCCCGCGAACGACTCGCGGGGAGGATCGACGGAATCGGTTTGCCACGGAGCCACGGAGGGCACGGAGCCGTTTCGTTTTCGCTCCGTGTCCTCCGTGGCTCCGTGGCGATCCTCTCCTCTGCGGAATCAGGAGCCCTTCACCTGGGCCATCACCTCGTCGGCGAAGTTCTCCTGCTTCTTCTCGATGCCCTCGCCCACCTCGTAGCGGACGAAGGAGACCACCTTGGCACCCTTGGAAGCGAGCAGCTTCTCCACGGTCTGGTCGGGATCCTTGACGAAGGGCTGACCCACCAAGGTGATCTCCTGGAGGTACTTCTTCATCCGCCCCTCGACCATCTTCTCGACGATGTTGTCGGGCTTGCCGCTCTCCTTGGCCTGGGCGGTGACGATCTCGCGCTCCTTCTCCAGCAGCTCGGCGGGCACCCCGGTCTCGTCGACGCAGACCGGCTTGGAGGCGGCGATGTGCATGGCGATGTCCTTGCCCAGCTCGGCGTCGCCGCCCTCCAGGTCGACCAGCACCGCGATGCGGGTGCCGTGCTGGTAGCAGGAGACGGCACCGGCCGCGTCGACCACCTGGCAGCGGCGCACCTGGATGTTCTCACCGATCTTGGCGACCAGCTCCTGGCGGGCGTCGTCGACGCTCTTGCCGTTCATCTCCGCAGCCTTCAGCGCCTCGGCGTCGGCAGGCTTGGCGACCAGCGCCAGATCGGTCACCGCCTGGACGAAGCCCTGGAAATCGTCGCCCTTGGAGACGAAGTCGGTCTCGCAGTTGATCTCCACCACCGCGGCGCTCTTGCCGTCGGCGGCCACCGCCACCCCGAGCAGGCCCTCGGCGGCGACCCGGCCGGCCTTCTTGTCGGCCTTGGCCAGACCCGCCTTGCGCATCATCTCGACGGCGGCCTCGATGTCGCCATCGGTCTCCACCAGCGCCTTCTTGCACTCCATCATGCCCGAGCCGGTGCGCTCGCGCAGTTCCTTCACCATCGCTGCGGTAATCGCCATCACTAAACCTCTGAAACGGTGATGGGCCGCGTTGGCAGGCGGCCCAGTTGAAAAGAATCCGGGACGGCGCCCCCTTCCGGGAAGGGGACCGCCGCCGGCCCGCGACCGCATCACTCGGCGGCGGCAGGCTCCTCGACCTCGACGAAGTCGTCCTGGGCGCTGCCACCGACGGTGACGGTACCGCGTCCCTCGATCACGGCGTCCGCCGCACCGGCGGCGTAGAGTTTCACCGCACGCATGGCGTCGTCATTGCCGGGAATGACGTAGTCGACGTCGATGGGCGTGTTGTTGGTGTCGACCACGCCGACCACCGGGATGCCGAACTTCTTCGCCTCGGCCACCGCGATCTTCTCGTGGCCGGTGTCGATGACGAAGATCGCATCGGGCAGGCTACCCATGTCCTTGATACCGCCCAGGGAGCGCTCCAGCTTCTCCTGCTCGCGACGCAGGCGCAGCCCTTCCTTCTTGGTGAGGCGCTCGACGGTGCCGTCGGCCATCATCGCCTCGATATCTTTCAGGCGTTTGATGGACTGCTTGACGGTGCGGAAATTGGTCAGCATGCCGCCCAGCCAGCGGTTGTTGACGTAGGGCATGCCGCAGCGCTCGGCCTCTTCCTTGATCAGGTCGCGGGCGGCGCGCTTGGTGCCGACGAAGAGGATGGTCCCCTTGTTGGCGGCCAGCTTGGAAATGAAGTTCATCGCATCGTTGTAGAGGGGAAGGGACTTCTCCAGGTTGACGATGTGAATCTTGTTGCGCTCGCCGAAGATGTAGGGGGCCATCTTCGGGTTCCAGTAACGGGCCTGGTGGCCGAAGTGGACACCGGCCTCCAGCATCTGACGCATGGTCACGTTGGCCATGTTTATGACTCCAAATTAATAGGAAGCACTGATTTAAGCGTACGCGGACCGCGTTGCTTAAATCAGTGCTTCCTCTAGGGTTGAACCTCCACGCGCCCCATGAGACAACACCCCGCAAGGGTGCACCCAGTCCCATGTGACGGCACGTGTGCGGACTTGTGCCGGGCCATCCCGGCGCCGCCCGGATCCTAAAACAACGCCGGCATGAGGCCGGCGGAGCACTAGAATTGGGCGCGGTTGCGAAAAAAGCCGGCGATTTATACCATAGCCGGCCTTTTGCGGCAAACCGCCGCCCTCCCCCGAGGCGCCCATGACCATCCATATCAAGACCCCCGAAGAGATCGAAAAGATGCGCGTCGCCGGGCGCCTCGCCGCGGAGGTGCTGGAGATGATCGCCCCGCACGTCAAGCCGGGGGTGACCACCGAGGAGCTGGACCGCCTCTGCCACCACCACATCGTCGACGTGCAGCAGGCGATCCCCGCGCCGCTCAACTACCGCGGTTTCCCCAAGTCGATCTGCACCTCGCTCAACTATCAGGTCTGCCACGGCATTCCCGGCCCGAAGAAGCTGAAGAACGGCGACATCGTCAACATCGACATCACCGTGATCAAGGACGGCTTCCACGGCGACACCAGCATGATGTTCCAGGTGGGCAAGCCCAGCGTGCGCGGCGAACGACTCTCCCGGATCGCCCGCGAGTGCCTGCTCATCGGCATCGAACAGGTCCGCCCCGGCGTCACCCTCGGCGACATCGGCCACGCCATCCAGCGCCACGCGGAGGCCAACCGCTGCTCGGTCGTGCGCGAATACTGCGGCCACGGCATCGGCCGCGAATTCCACGAGGAGCCCCAGGTGCTGCACTATGGCCAACCCGGCACCGGCGTCGCCCTGGAGCCCGGCATGACCTTCACCATCGAACCGATGATCAACGCCGGCAAGCGCCACGTGAAGCTGCTCTCCGACCTGTGGACCGTGGTCACCAAGGACCACTCCCTCTCCGCCCAGTGGGAGCACACCATTCTGGTCACCGACAGCGGCCGCGAAGTCCTCACCCGGCGCTCCGACGAGACCTTTTGATCTATACTGGGCCCCTGCATCTCCACCGGCGCTGCTCGACATCGAGGAGATTTGCGACTTCATCACCCGTCTCTCTCCACCCCAGTGGGACGTCTGACGCTTCCCCGCCGAACACCGCCCCATGAACACCCCCCCCACCTTCGACCTCACCCAATTCGAACAATCCCTCGTTCGCGCCCTCGGCGCGAACGAGCCGCCGGGCCCGCTGTTCAAGCAAGCGGTGGCGCAAGCCACCGGGCAACTGGAGTCCCGCTGCATGGCGGGCGAACCGATCCGCGAGCTGGTGCACGCCCGAGCGGACTTCATGGACCGGCTGCTCACCCTGGCCTGGAACCACGTCGCCGCCATGGAGGGGGAAGCGGCGGCGCTGGCGGCGGTGGGCGGCTACGGCCGGCGGGAGCTCCACCCCGCCTCCGACATCGACCTGCTGATCCTGCTGCCGGCCGGCTGCGACGACCCGCTGGCCCAGCGGATCGAGCCCTTCCTGCGCATGCTCTGGGACGTCGGCCTGGAGATCGGCAGCAGCGTCCGCTCCCCGGAGGAGGCGATCGAGCTGGCCGCCCGCGAGGTCACCGTGATCACCAACCTGATCGAATCGCGACTGCTCGCGGGCGATCCACTGCTGTTCGAGACGGTCCGCCAGGGCACCGCCCCCGAGCGGATCTGGCCCAGCACCGAATTTTTCGCCGCCAAGCTGGAGGAGCAGCGCGCCCGCCACCGGCGCTACGGCGACACCGCCTACAACCTGGAACCCAACATCAAGGAGAGCCCCGGCGGTCTGCGCGATCTGGCCAGCATCGGTTGGGTGGCGAAGCGCCACTTCGGCGTGCAGACCTTCCGCGACCTGATCCCCCACGGCTTTCTCACCGAGGCCGAATACGAGGAGCTGATGGCCTGCGAGGCGTTCCTCTGGCGTATCCGCTTCGGCATCCACACCCTCACCGGCCGCCACGACGACCGTCTGCTGTTCGACCATCAGCGCCCGCTGGCCGAGCGCATCGGCTACCGGGAGCGCAACGGCCGGATGGCGGTCGAACACCTGATGCACGACTACTACCGCACCGTGCAGGCACTCTCCCGGCTCAACGAGATGCTGCTCCAGTTCTTCGAGGAGGAGATCCTCTATCGCGACGCCGACAACCGCCCCCAGCTGCTGACCCAGCACTTCCAGGCGCGCAAGGGGTTCCTGGAGGTACGCAACCCGCCGCTCTTCCCCTACCGCCCCTTCGCGCTGATGGAGGTGTTCCTGCTGCTCGCCCAGCACCCGGAACTGAAGGGGGTGCGTGCCGGCACCATCCGGCTGATCCGCGAGAACCTCTACCGGGTCGACGACGCCTTCCGTTGCGACGTGCGCGCCCGCGACTACTTCATGGAGCTGCTGCGCCAGCCCCGCGGCATCACCCTGGCCCTGCGCAAGATGCACCGCTACGGGGTGCTCGCCGCCTACCTGCCGGTATTCGGGCGCATCGAGGGACAGATGCAGTACGACCTCTTCCACACCTACACGGTGGACGAACATACGCTGTTCGTGCTGCGCAACACCCGACGGATCTTCATCGAAAAGCACGCCGGCGAACTGCCGCTGGCCAGCGCCATCGCCAAGGACCTGCCGAAGCCGGAGCTGCTGCACATCGCCGCACTGTTCCACGACATCGCCAAGGGGCGAGGAGGCGACCACTCGACCCTGGGCGAGCAGGAGGCGGAGGTGTTCTGCGCGGGCCACGGCCTGAGCGAGTGGGACACCCGGCTGGTCTCCTGGCTGGTACGCAACCACCTGCTGATGTCCTCCACCGCCCAGCGCAAGGACGTCGACGACCCCGAGGTGATCCACGAATTCGCCACCCGGGTAGGCGAGCAGACCCGCCTCGACTACCTCTACCTGCTCACCGTCGCCGACATCCGCGCCACCAATCCGGAACTGTGGACGTCATGGAAGGCGAGCCTGTTGCGCGAACTCTACGGCCGCACCAAGCGGGCCCTGCGCCGCGGTTTGGAGAACCCGGAGGACCGCGACGAGCGGATCACCGAGATCCGCAAGGAGGCGCGCGCCCAGCTGATCGCCGAAGGGATACCCAGCGAGGCGATCGAACGGGTGTGGGCCGAGTTCGACGACGACTATTTCCTGCGCCACAACCCGGCGGAGGTCGCCTGGCATACCACCACCATCGCCTGCGCCCGCCCCGGCGAACTGCCGCTGGTCGAGGTGCGCCTCTACCGCGAACGGGGCGGCACCGCGATCTTCGTCTACGCCCCCGACAACGACCGCCTGTTCGCCCATACCGCCTCGGTGCTGGAGCAGCTCGACCTGAGCGTCGCCGACGCGCGCATCATCGGCTCGCGCGACCACCGCACCCTCGACACCTACATCGTCATGGAGAGCGACGGCCGTCCGGTGGAAGAGGGACACCGCTGCCAGGCGATCCGCCAGGCGCTGCGCGAGCGCCTGGTCAATCCCGATGCGGAACCCGTCGGCGTCAACCGCCGGCTACCGCGGCGCCACAAGCACATGGCGGTGACCACCCAGATCCATCTCAGTCTGGACGAACGGCGCGAATGCACCATCCTGGAGCTGTTCACCCTCGACCGACCGGGCCTCCTGTCGCGCGTCGGCCGCGCCTTCACCCGCTGCGGAGTACGCCTGCACAGCGCCAAGATCGGCACCTTCGGCAGCCATGTCGAAGACGTCTTCTTCCTCACCGACCAGCACAATCTCCCCCTCGACGATACCGCCGGCCAATGCCTCCGCGGCACCATCCGCCAGCTCCTCGACGAAACCGACTGAGCCCCTGCGCAAGGGACCCGCCCAAAGCGGACACCGGCCGAACTACACCCCGTATCCCATCATCGGTATAATGTCCACCCTTTGGCCTCGGAAATTATCCGCCCGATGAATCCCGATCTCGACAAACTCCAGCCCTACCCCTTCGAAAAGCTGGCGAGCCTCAAGCAGGGAACCACCCCGCCGGCAGGACTGGCCCACATCGCACTCTCCATCGGCGAGCCGAAACATCCCACCCCCGGCTTCATCGCCGAAGGGGTGATCGAGCACCTCCACCTGCTCTCCAGCTACCCCACCACCAAAGGCGTCGCCCCCCTGCGCGAGGCGATCGCCGGCTGGGTCGAACGGCGTTTCCGCGCCAAGCTGGACCCCGAACGGCAGATCCTGCCGGTCAACGGCACCCGCGAGGCGCTCTTCGCCTTCGCCCAGGCGGCGATCGACCGCACAACCGCCCCCGCGGTGCTGATGCCCAACCCCTTCTACCAGATCTACGAAGGGGCGGCGCTGCTCGCCGGCGCCGAGCCGCACTATCTCAACTGCACCGCCGCCAACGGCTTCATCCCCGACTACGACGCGGTGAGCGACGAACAGTGGCGGCGCTGCCAACTGCTCTTCCTCTGCTCACCGGGAAACCCCACCGGCGCGGTGACCGGCCGCGAGACCCTGCGCCGGCTGATCGAGCTGGCCGACCGCCACGACTTCATCCTCGCCGCCGACGAGTGCTATTCGGAGATCTACCCGGACGAGGAGAATCCGCCGCCGGGACTGCTTCAGGTGGCGGCCGAGATGGGACGTGACGATTTCCGCCGCTGTATCGTCTTCCACAGCCTCTCCAAGCGCTCCAACGCGCCGGGCCTGCGCTCCGGCTTCGTCGCCGGCGACGCCGCAGTGATCCAGGCGCTCTTCCGCTATCGCACCTACCACGGCTGCGCCATGCCGCCCGCCCACCAGGCCGCCAGCATCGCCGCCTGGAACGACGAACACCATGTGCGCGCCAACCGCGACGCCTACCGCGAGAAGTTCCAGCGGGTGCTGACGACCCTCGACGGCTGCCTGGAGACCGGCCAGCCGGACGCCGGCTTCTACCTCTGGGCCAAGGCGCCGGGAACGGACACCGACCTTGCCCGCGAGCTGTACGCCGAGTGCAACCTTACCGTCCTCCCCGGCAGCTACCTCTCCCGCCAGGCCGACGGCATCAACCCCGGCGACGGCTACATCCGCATGGCCCTGGTGGCACCGCTGGAGGAGTGCCTCGAAGCGGCCTCGCGGATCGAACGGTTCCTATCCTGAGAAGCCGACGACGACAACGGCCCACAGGCCGCGTCCGCCTCGGCATCGACATCGGACTCCCGCTTCGCAGCCGAAAGGCGGCTCCCACCACCCAACCCATCGAATTAAGGAGCGACCCATGAGCGACCTTCAACCGATCATCGAAGAGGCCTTCGAAAACCGCGCCGACTACACCCCCTCCAGCGCCCCCGCGGAGATCCGCGAAGCGGTCAACCAGGCCCTCGCCATGCTCGACCGCGGCGAGGCCCGGGTGGCCGAGCGCCGCGCCGTGGGCGACTGGGTGGTCAACGAATGGCTGAAGAAGGCGGTCCTGCTCTCCTTCCGCCTCAACGACAACTACGTCCAGAAGGGCGGTTTCACCGACTACTTCGACAAGGTTCCCTCCAAGTTCGGCGACATGAACTCCGAGCAGTTCCGCGCCGGCGGCGTGCGCGTCGTCCCCCCGGCGGTGGCCCGCCACGGCTCCTACATCGCCTCCGGCACCGTGCTGATGCCCTCCTACGTCAACATCGGCGCCTATGTGGACTCCGGCACCATGGTCGACACCTGGGCCACCGTCGGCTCCTGCGCCCAGATCGGCAAGAACGTCCACCTCTCCGGCGGCGTCGGCATCGGCGGCGTGCTCGAGCCGCTGCAGGCCGCCCCCACCATCATCGAGGACAACTGCTTCATCGGCGCACGCTCCGAAGTGGTCGAAGGGGTCATCGTCGAGGAGGGCTCGGTGATCTCCATGGGGGTCTACATCGGCCAGTCGACCAAAATCTACGATCGTGAAACCGGCGAAGTGCACTACGGCCGCATCCCCGCCGGTTCGGTGGTGGTCTCCGGCAACCTGCCGAGCAAGGACGGCAGCCATAGCCTCTACTGCGCGGTGATCGTCAAGAAGGTGGACGAGAAGACCCGCTCCAAGGTGGGGATCAACGAACTGTTGCGGGATATCTGATTCGAAAAATTCGGCTCCCGGCGGGAGGGGCATGCAGAGATACGGGCGGAAGACCACACCACTCGTCGCCCCTCTCGCCGGCCCTTACGGCACTCCTATATTACGCCGCCCATCCGCAAAGATCGGCGACCGGTATAAATCAGAAATATCGTACACCCTCCCCAACGCCGCCGATCCTATCATTACCTCCCGCCTGCCCTTCGACGTAATTAAAACAATTAATTGATGACCCGAACTATCAATTAATATCATTCACCCCTGTTCAGAATCGTAAAATATGGTTATTATCTACGGCATCAGGAATTGCGATACGGTAAGAAAGGCACTGAAGTGGCTCGACGCCCGCGGCATTGAACATCAGTTCCATGATTTCCGTATCCACGGCACGGACCGCGCCCAGCTTACGGTCTGGGCCGAAGAGGTGGGGCTGGATATATTGATCAACCGTCGCGGACCCTCGTGGCGCAAGATTCCGCAGGAGCGTCGAGAATGTATCGACGTCCCCACCGCGGTCGAATTGATGGTGGAATTCCCCACCATCATCAAACGACCGGTGCTCGACCTGGGCGATCGACGTATCGTCGGCTTCTCCGAAGCCACATATGAACAACTTTTCGGTTAACACCGACTCAACGAGGAAACCATGGCCAAGCGCAAACCGATCGAAAAGATGTCCGCCGAGGAGCTCTACGCCCTCGCCCAGCAACGTGAACAGGAGGAGCGCGACGCGCAGTCCGCCGCCACCGCGGAACAGCTGGAGGAGCTGAAGGCCCGTCGCAAGGAACTCTCCGTCCAACACAAGGCGGCGATCCGGGAGCTGGAGAAGGAGCACGCCAAGGAACTCAAGGCGATTGACCGTGAAATCGCCGCCCTGGGCGGCCGCGCGCCGCGCCGCACGGGCGGAGGCGGTGGCCGCCGCAGCGGCGCCTCCCAGGCGATCCTGGAGCTGATCGGCGCCCTCGGCCCGGTCTCCACCAGCGACCTGAAGGTCAAGCTCGAGGAGCAGGGCATCGATACCAAGAACCTTCCCCAGCAGCTTGCCTACCTCAAGCGCCAGGGCAAGGTGACCGCCCCCTCCCGCGCGGTCTACGCCCTGGCCTAAGGGTTGGCCGGATGGCGCTGGTAGTTCGCAAATGAAATATTGAAGAACGGCTAGCGCCACTCATTATGATCCTTGTGAAACACCCGTAGGATCATAAGGGGCAAGCACCCGTCACACAGGCGCGAAGATGCGAGAAGCGCAAAGAGCCGATGGATCTTTGCGCCTCCGCGTCTTCGCGTCTTCGCATTTCACTACCCGATAGCTCCGCTACTCCCCCGATGTCCGAAACCATAGAACTGGCCAAGGCGTTGGTCGCCCGGCGCTCCATCACTCCCGACGATGCCGGCTGCCAGGCATTGTTGATTTCACGACTGGAGCCACTCGGCTTTTACTGCGAAAGACTGCGTTTCGGCGAGGTCGACAACCTGTGGGCCCGGCGCGGGAACGACGGGCCGCTACTCGCCTTCGCGGGACACACCGACGTAGTCCCCAGCGGACCCGAGGAGCGCTGGAACTCCCCCCCGTTCGAACCGACCATCCGCGATGGCCTGCTCCACGGCCGCGGCGCGGCTGACATGAAAGGGTCGATCGCCGCCTTTGTTACCGCCTGCGAACGCTTCATCGACCAACACCCGAAACATGGCGGCTCCCTCGCCTTGCTGATCACCTCCGACGAGGAGGGACCAGCCACCGACGGCACCATCAAGGTCGTGGAGACCCTGGAGTCTCGGGGAGAGAAAATCGACTGGTGCCTGGTGGGCGAACCGACCTCCGTCGACCACCTCGGCGATACGGTCAAGAATGGCCGCCGCGGCTCGCTCAACGGACGACTCACCGTGTACGGGATCCAGGGCCACGTCGCCTACCCCCACCGCGTCCGCAATCCGATCCACCTCGCCGCGCCAGCCCTGGCGCAGCTGAGCGCCACCGAATGGGATCGCGGCAACGACCACTTTCCGCCCACCAGTTTCCAGATCTCCAATATCCACGGCGGCACCGGCGCCACCAACGTGGTCCCCGGCGAACTGGAAGTCACCTTCAACTTCCGCTTCTCCACCGAGCAGAGCGCCGAAGGTTTGCAGCGGCGGGTCGAAGAACTGCTCATCCACCACGCCCTTGACTTCCGCATGGAGTGGACGCTGTCGGGCGACCCCTACCTCACGCCCGCCGGCTCCCTGGTGGAGGCCGCTCGCGAAGCGATCGCCGAGATCACCGGCACGGAGACCCGCCTCTCCACCTCCGGCGGGACCTCCGACGGCCGGTTCATCGCCCCCACCGGCGCCCAGGTGATCGAACTGGGGCCGCGCAACGCCACCATCCATCAATTGAACGAGGGGGTCGAACTGACACACCTCGACCAGCTCTCCGCGGTCTACGAGCGGACCCTGGAGAAGCTGCTGCTTCAGCCCTGACGCACCGTCCGGCCGGGAAATCAGGACACCACTCCCGCAAAACAGCAACGAGCCGAATCGCCACTACGACTTCCCTTAGGGCTCGCGAAAGAATAACTTCCTGTTTTGGGGCGTCGATACGCCTCTCCGGCAAGGCGCGCAAAGGGGCGCATACTCGTTGTATGCAACCCTTTGCGCAACGCCGCCGGAGAGGATGGGTCGGCGTCCCAAAACAGGAAGTTATTCTTTCGCGAGCCCTTAGAGCTCCATGAACACCCCACTACGAAATATCCTATTCCCCCTACTGGCAGCCCTGCTGCTGTCCGGCTGTGGCAACACCCCACCAACGCTCACCCGCCTCGCCCCCGACGCGGTGATCCTCGCCTTCGGCGACAGCCTGACCCATGGCACCGGCGCCGAAGCGGAGGCCTCCTACCCGGCGGTGCTCGCCAAACTCACCGGCCGCACCGTAATCAACCGCGGCGTGCCGGGCGAACTCTCGACCGCGGGGCTGGCACGGCTCCCCGGGGTGCTCGACGAGACCCACCCCGACCTGCTGATCCTCTGCCACGGCGGCAACGATCTGCTACGCAAAAAGGACCTCCGCGAGACCGCGGAAAACCTGCGCCGAATGGTTCGGCTGGCCCGCGAACAGGGGGTGGAGGTGATGCTCATCGGCGTCCCGGCCCCGGGACTGCTCCTCGGCACCGCGCCGCTTTACGAAACCGTGGCCGAGGAGCTGGACCTTCCCATCGAGTCGCGAGCGCTGGCCGACATCCTCGGCAAGCGCACCCTCAAATCCGACACGGTCCACCCCAACGCCGCCGGCTATCGCGCCCTGGCCGAGGCCGTCCGGCACACCCTCGAAGGGGCCGGAGCACTCTGATTCGGACTCAGGAATCACACCATGAAGCAACCGACCGTTCTGCTGATGGCCGCACTGCTCATCGCCGGCTGCCAGAACCCCACCCGACAGGAGACCGGCATGGTCGTTGGCGGCGTCCTCGGCACTCAAATGAGGAGCAACAGGAGGTGATGGAGGGGCACGGCTGCCGCGAACCCGATGGACGGTGGCTAACAACCCCTTAACGGTGCCCGATGACACCGTTTTCACAACTAATTAACCAAATCACCCTGGGCAACCAACTCATTTGAATCTAAACTGGGGCTTCCAAGCCGGGGCCCGGAACCCGAGCCCTAAAACCTAATGAAATCCTTATCAAAGAAGACAGAGGGGAGAACATGAAGACCACCCACGTGCAACTGAAGAAGACGCTGACCCTGGCCGCCGCCGGCAAGATGACCCTCGCCGCCGGCAACGCCTCCGCCGCCCTCGGCAAGGCCGACACCACCCCCACCGACCAGGCGCTGCCGACGGTCACCCTGGAAGAGATCGGCTACCCCCTCGACCTGGTAACCCCGCCCACCTCCGGCATCAACGCCGGCGAGGCCGACGCCGCCCTCGGCAAGGCCTCCGGCGGCACCGGCGGCACCTCCAACTACACCGGTTCCGCCAACGGTTTCATCTGGGCCGGTGAAATGGCCCAGTCCGTCGAGTCCAACGGCGGCGACGGCAGCAAGAGCGGCGGCGACACCACCAGCGCCTCCCCCGCCCAGAACCGCATCGACTTCATCGTCACCGGCATCCGCAACGACATCCCGATGCAGATCTTCCTCGCCTACTCCCCCGCCCAAAACCCCTCTGGCTGGGCCCCCACCGCCGTCGGTCAGCTGCAGCTCGACATCAACGGCTTGGCGGTCCTCGCCGGCGTCTCGACCCAGCCGGTGGCCACCTTCGCCGACTTCGGCGAAACGCCGTTCGGCTTCGTCCCCCAGCGCGACAGCCGTGAAGTCACCATCCCGGTGGTCCTCAAGGATCTCAACGACACCACCAACAACTATGCCGGTCGCGACATCTACTTCCAGGCCATCGCCATCCCGGTGAGCGAGACCGGAGATTTCCAGTGGGATCAGGCCCAGGTCTCCGAAATCGACCACTTCGTGATCGAGCGTTACGAGAGCTCCACCGACTCCGGGAGCAAGAACTCGGACGCCAGCGCCTCCGCCAGCAAGACCGGCGGTGACTCCGGCACCAACACCACCGATACCGGCGGCAAGTAAACACGGATGATCGCCGCCCGCCCGGTCGGCCTCGAGCCGCTCGTCGGTAGTCGACTGGTCCTCGAACGCAGCGCCCCGGAGCACGCCGCCTTCATGCGCGAGTGCTACCGGGACGAGGCGTTCATGGACCTCTACCGCCTGGCCCAGCGTCGCACCGAGAGCGAGGCGGAGATCGCCGTCCGCCTGGAGGCGGAATCCGCCACCCTGCCGCAGCAGCGGCGCTTCATCGAGTGGGTGATCCAGCGCACCCGCGCCGACGGCTCGCTGGAGCCCATCGGCCTCGGCTCCCTGGCCGACTTCCAGCACAAACACCGCCGCGCCGAATTCCTCATCGGCATGCTCGACCGGGGCGATCGCCGCACCGGCGCGGCTCTCGAGGCGACCCTGCTGATCCTCGACTTCGCCTTCAATCGGGCGGGGCTCAACAAGGTGATGAGCCTGGTCTACGCCTTCAACCAGGACTCCCAGGACAATACCCTCCAGCTCGGCTTCGTCCAGGAAGGGCATCTGCGGGAGCACATCTACAGCGACCAGTACGGCTTCATCGATCTCTACCAGAACGGCATGATCGAAAAGGAGTTCCGCACCAACCAACGGCTCGCCCGCCTCTCCCGGCGGATGCTCCGGCGCGACATTACCCAGCGCCCCGAGGTGCCCACGGTGATGTCCCGCGAGGAGCGCACCGCCGCCACCGCCGCCCTGATCGACGCCCTCGCCAAACGCCCGCAAAGCTGACCCCCTCGAAGCCCGACAGACCCATGGACCACGCGCGACTCAGTTTCCCGCTCAACGCCTACGCCTGCGCCGTCACCCTTGAAGAGGGCGAGCTGCACAGCCTCCACTACGGATTCGACCCCGGCGACGACAACATCCTCGCCGCCCAGCGGCGAGCCAGTGAGTTTCTTCTCGGGCGACTGCCCCCGCCGCCGGCCCGACTGCTGGAGGTCGGCGTCGGCCTCTGCGCCACCGGCCGCGAGCTGCTTGCACGGGGCTACGACTACACCGGCGTCACCCCCGACGCCACCCAGGTCCAGACCTGCGCGGCTGCCGGCCTGCGGGTGGTGCACGCCTACTTCGAACGTCTCCCCCCGGCCGAGCCGCGCTACGACCTGATCCTGTTTCAGGAGTCCGCGCAATACATCCACCCCCGCGCCCTGCTGGTGCAGGCCGCCCGCCTGCTCCGCCCCGGCGGTCGGGTGATCATCGCCGACGAGGTGGACACCCGGATTCTCGACCAGGCCCGCCACCTGCTGGGCGACGCCGGCTTCGAGCTGCTTCGCGAAGAGGACGTCACCGACCGCGCCGCCCCCACCCTCGACTACCTGATCGGCATCCTGCTCAAGCATCGGGAGGCGGTGATGGAGCGGATCGCGGTGGACGGCATCCGCTACAGCCGACTGATCACCTCGCTGGAGACGCGCCGTCAGGCCTACCACGACGGCCATTACCGCTACCTGTTTCTCGAATTCCAGCGTCTCTAATCCTGTAGGATCGGGAGCCGGCCCCTTCTGCGTACCGTCCCCTCTTCCCAATCATGACGACCGCCCGCAGCGAACGCACCCTCACCGTCGAGCAGGCCCTGGCCGAGGCCGACGCCCACCGGCAGCGCGGCGAGTACCCGCAAGCCGAGCAACTCTACCGCGCGATTCTCGCCCACCAGCCCCACCACCCGGAGGCCAACCACCGCCTCGGCATGATGGCCCGCCAGCTGGGCAGACCGGCACTGGGCCTATCCTTCCTGCGAGCCGCCCTCGATGCGGCCCCGGAGCGGGAAAAGCTCTGGATCGACTACGCAGAGGCCCTGCTCGCCGCGGGACAGCCTGAGGGCCTCCGCCCGTTGCTCCACACGGCGACGGAGCAGCAGCGGATCGGGCCGCCGGCCCTCGCCCGGCTGCGCGACGAGGCCGACGCCTGCCGCAAGGCGTTCGACGAACTCCTCCACGGCTACCACACCGCGCCCCCCGAAACGCTCGTCGAAACCGCGCGCCGGGCGACTCGGCACTGGCCCGGCGCGGCGCTCCCGTGGACGCTCCTGGCCGCCCTCCTGCGACGCCTGGGCGAGCCGGAGGAGGCACTGCGCGCTGCGGAACGAGCCGTGGAGGTGAACCCCGCAGACCCCGCCGCCCACTCCAACCTCGGCGCGATGCACACGGAAACAGGGCAACTCGAAGCGGCGGAGACCGCCCTGCGCCGGGCGCTGGAACTCCAGCCCGACCAACTGGAGGCCCTCAACAATCTCGCCAACCTGCTGCACAAGCGCGGGCGGATGGAGGAGGCGCAACGCCACTACCGACGCGCCCTGGAGCGGCGCCCCGACTACGCCGAGGCCCACAGCAACCTCGGCAATCTACTGCGCGACCTGGGGCTATACGCGGAGGCGGAGGCCGCCTGCCGCCGGGCGATCGAGGTTCGGCCCGACTACGCCGAGGCCCACAACAACCTAGGCACCGCGCTCCGCGGCCTCGGGCGGGCCGAGCAGGCCGAGGCCGCCTTCCGCCGCGCGATCACCCTCGCGCCGCAGCAGGCACGCCTCCACGACAACCTCGGCGGCGCCCTTCTGGACCAGGGGCGCTGGCCGGAGGCGGAGGCCGCCTACCGCGAGGCACTACGACTCGCCCCGGATGACCTGGAGGCCCACAGCGACCTCCTCTTTTGCCTCGACGGCTCGGCTCGGTCGACCCCACAGGAACGCCTCGCCGAGGCGCGCCGCTACGGGGAGAAGGTCGCGGCGAAGGCCCGGCCCTACACCGGGTGGGAGGGCACCCGGGAGGGCGGACGCCCCCTGCGCGTCGGCTTCGTCAGCGGCGATCTGCGCAGCCACCCGGTAGGCCACTTCCTGGAGGGAATCCTGCCCCACCTGAGCGGCGGACGGCTGACCCTCTTCGCCTATCCCACCCGCCACCACGAGGACGCCCTGACCCGGCGGATCCGCCCCCGCTTCACCGGCTGGCGCCCCTTGCAGGGGCTGCCGGACCCAACCGCCGCGCGGCTCATCCACGACGACGCCGTCGATCTGCTGATCGACCTCTCCGGACACACCGCCGACAACCGTCTCCCGCTGTTCGCCTGGAAGCCCGCCCCGATCCAGCTCAGCTGGCTGGGCTACACCGCCACCACCGGGGTGGCCGCCATCGACTACTACCTCACCGACCCGCTGCGCGTCCCCCGAGGTTGCGAGGCGCGTTACACCGAGCAGGTGTGGCGTCTGCCCGAGACCCGCGTCTGCTTCACCCCGCCCGCCACCCCGCTGGCGGTCGCCCGCGCTCCGGTGTTGGACAACGGCCACCTCACCTTCGGCTGCTTCCAGGCCCTGGCCAAGCTGGGCGACCCGGTACTCCGGACATGGAGCGAGATCCTGCGCGCCGTGCCCACCGCCCGGCTGCGCATCCAGAACCGGCAGCTCGCCGACCCGACCCTGGCGGCCCGCTTGCGCGAGCGCCTGGAACACCACGGCATCCCCCCCGCCCGGGTAACGCTGCACCCGGCCGTGGGACGCGATGCCTACCTGGAGGCGCACCGCGAGGTCGACCTGATCCTCGACACCTTCCCCTACCCCGGCGGCACCACCACCTGCGAGGCGCTCTGGATGGGGGTACCGACCCTCACCCTGGCCGGCGACACCGAGACCTCACGCAACGGCGCCAGCCAACTGGCCTGCGCCGGGCTGGAGGCGTGGGTCGCGCGCAGTGAGGAGGAGTACGTGGAAAAGGCGGTGGCCGCCGCCGGAGAGGCCGCCGGATTGGCCGCACTGCGCAGCGAACTGCGCGGGCAGGTCGCCGCATCCCCGCTGTTCGACGCCCCCCGTTTCGCCCGCCACTTCGAACGCGCCCTGCGCGAGATGTGGAACCACTACTGCTCCGAAGACTGAAGCCATGGGCCCCGAACGCACCCTCACCCTCGACCAGGCCCTCACCGAAGCCGCCGACCACCACCGCAGGCGCTGCTACCCGGAAGCGGAACGGCTCTATCGCGCAATCCTCGCCCACCAGCCCGACCACCCGGTGGCCAACCACCGCCTCGGAACGATGGCCGTCGAGCTGCACCGACCGGTCCCCGGCCTGCCCTTCCTGAAGGCGGCCGTGGAGGCGGCCCCCGAACGGCAGCGTTACTGGGCGGACTACGCCGAGGGATTGATCGTCAGCGGGGAGCCCGACGAGGCGCTGCGCCTGATCGAGCAGATGGGCTCGATGAAGAAGAAGGAGCGCGCCGCACTGCGCCGGCGCGCCGAGACCTGTAAGGACGCACTCGCCCGCATGCTCCACGCCCCGGCGCAGACCCCGATGGCGCAGCGACTCGCATCCGCCGACGCCTTCATCGCCCGCTATCCCGGCGCCCCGATCGGCTGGGCGGTCCGCTTCGACGTGCAGCGAGCCCTCGGCGCCCGCGACGAGGCGTACGAATCCGCCCGCCAACTGACGCTGCTCAACCCCGATAACCCCACCGCCCACACCAACCTGGGCGTCGCCCTGTGGGAGCTGGGGCGGCGGGAGGAGGCGATCGAGGCGACCCGGCGGGCCACCGAACTGGCCCCCGCCGACCTCGCCGCGACGACCAACCTGAGCGCCCTGCTGCTCGCCGCCGGCCGACTCGACGAGGCGGAGACGAGCTGCCGGCGGGCCCTGGAGATCGACCCCGCGGCAGCCGCCGCCCACCTCCGCCTGGGCGACGTGCTGAACGCCAACGACCGCTTCGACGAGGCACTCGCCTGCTACGAGCGGGCCATCGCTCTCGCCCCGCAATTGGTGGAGGCAATCGTCAACCGCGCCCTCCTCCTCGCCTCCCTCGGCCGTCTGGACGAGGCGGAAGCGGCCTACCGGCAGGCCCTGACGCTCGCCCCCGAGGCGGTGGAGATCCACAACAACCTGGGCACCCTCCACTTCGTGCGCGGCCATATGGCGGATGCGGAGAGCGCCTATCGACGGGCCCTGGAGATCGCCCCCGGACAGACCAAGGCACTGCGCAACCTGGGCAACACCTACCGCACGATGCACCGCCTGGACGACGCCGAGGCGTGTTACCGGCAGGCCCTGCAAGGGACCCCGAACGATGGCGAGAACCTGGTCGGCCTGGGGATCGCGCTGGCCGAGCAGGGGCGGGCGGAGGAGGCGGCCACGTGCTACCGCCGCGCCCTGGAGCTCGATCCGGACGACGCCGAAGCCCACAGCAGCCTGCTCTTCACCCTCGACGCGGCACCCCGCCTGGCGCCCCCCCGGGCGCGCTACGCCGAGGCGCTGGCGTTCGCCGCACGGGCGCGGCGACGGGCCACCCCGTTCACCCGCTGGCCCGCCCCCCGCGACCCCGACCGCACGCTCCACGTCGGGCTGATCAGCGGCGACCTGCGCAACCACCCGGTGGGCCACTTCCTGGAATCGATCCTCCCCCACCTCGCAACCGAGCGGCTGCGCCTGAGCGCCTACCCCACGCGCCACTGCGACGACGACCTCTCCCGCCGCATCCGCCCCGCCCTCTCCCACTGGGAACCGCTCCACGCACTCTCCGACCGGAGCGCCGCCCGCCTGATCCACGATCATCGGATCGACCTGCTGATCGACCTCGCCGGCCACACCGGCCACAACCGGTTGCCGCTGTTCGCCTGGCGCGCGGCGCCGCTCCAGGCGAGCTGGCTCGGCTACTCGGCGACCACCGGGATGAGCGAGATCGACTACTACATCACCGACGCGGTACGCCTCCCCCCCGGCGACGAGGCGTACTACGCCGAGCGCATCTGGCGGCTGCCGGAGACCCGGCTCTGCTTCACCCCGCCGCAGGACGCCCCCGCCGTCGCCCCGCTGCCGGCACTGGAGAACGGCCACGTCACCTTCGGCTGTTTCCAGAACCTGATCAAGGTCGGCGACGAGGTTCTCATCCTGTGGAGCCGGATCCTCCAGGCACTGCCCGGCGCCCGGCTGCGCATCCAGAGCAAACCGCTCGCCGATACGGCGGCGCGGCAGCGGCTGGAGCAGCGCCTGCGCGACCACGGCATCGATCCACGGCGGGTGGCGATGCACCCGGCAGAGGGGCGCGCCGCCTACCTGGAGGCCCATCGCGAGGTCGACCTGATCCTCGACACCTTCCCCTACCCCGGCGGCACCACCACCTGCGAGGCGCTGTGGATGGGGGTTCCCACCCTCACCCTGGCCGGGGAGACCGAGACCTCGCGCAACGGCGCCAGCCAACTGGCCTGCGCCGGCCTGAGCGAGTGGATCGCCCACAGCGAGAGGGAGTACGTGGAAAAGGCAGTGGCCGCGGCCGAAGCACCGGAGAGGCTGGCCGCGCTACGCGCCGAACTGCGCGGGCGGGCCGCCGCCTCCCCGCTGTTCGACGCCCCGCGCTTCGCCGGCCATTTCGAGCAGGCGTTGCGGGAGATGTGGCGACGCTACTGCGCACAGGGGGAGTGAGGATGGAAAGAGCGCGGACAGCGATTCCGCACAGGCTGTTCTTTGGGAACCGTAGGGTGGACAAGCGATAGCGCATCCACCAAGCGCTGGCCGAACAGGGCGATCCCCGCTGCCTTTTCTTTGGATGCGCTATCGCTTATCACCTACAACCAACAAAGTCATCCGAAACGAACGACGGGCCCCATCCGGGGCCCGTCGTCGCTTCCCGGATCGTCCCCCGGGATCACTGCATCGCAGCGGCGCAGTTCGGGTCGTTCGCCGGGCAGGAACCGTCGTCGGTCGGCTGCACGCAGTTCGCAACGCCGGGAGCACACCCCGTGTCGCCCGCTGCGGCGGGGTCCGGCCCCATCGGCTGGAGCGGCTGCGCACCGCCGAGCGCCCAGTGATAGCCGCCGGTATAGACGAGGTCCGCCTGATAGGCTTCGGAATCGACCATGACGCACGGGAGGTGCAGGTTGAATCCGGACTCCACCGTGGCGCAGCTCTGCAACGCGCCGTTATCCCCGGAAACCGTGATACCGCAAGAGGCCGGATCGGCCTGACACTGGACCCGGCCGGCCTCGACCCCGGCATCGAATCCGGCGGCATAGCCCCCGTCGTCACTGCCCATCGAGCCATCGGCCGCGGGGCAGGTGGGATCCACCATGGGATCGCAACCACCGGGCGTCGGCTGCGGGGTGGCCGTGGGGGTGGGCATCGGACTGGATGTCGGGGTTGGGCTCGGCGTCGGGCTCGGACCGGCCGTCGGGGTCGGGGTCGGGGTCGGGGTCGTCCCCGGCGTCGGCGACGGCGTGGCCCCACCCCCACATTCGCTCACCTCCGTCACACACAGGCCGTCGGGGCAGGCAAACTGCCCGGTAGGACACGCCGCGACCGGCGCCGCCGGGCAGAGGGCGGGATCAAAATCCGCATCCGCGGGATTGCAGACATCGGCGGCGGCCGGCTGGAACAGCGCCGACACCAACCACAGCCCGCCGGTCAGTCCGAGGCGGGAGACGAGCGATCGCATTTTCATACCTGGCACCCTCATAGATACAGTTTCCGGGACAGGAATGATAACCCGCCTCGCCGCAGGCACAAGGGAATCCCGTCCAGGGGCCTATCGGAGAGAAATCTCCTTCCCCGCGCCCGCTCAGGACCCGCCGCAGTAGTCGCGCCACATGGTCCGCAACGCCGCCTCGAAATCGGCGGCGAAACGCGGCGCGTCGAACAACGGCGAGCGGGCCGCCTGCTCGCGCAACCCCGCCCGCAGGGCGGCGAGGGCGGGCAGGTCGGCGGCGAACCGTAGCGCCTTCTCCACGTACTCCCCCTCGCCATGGGCGACCCACTCGGTCAGACCGGCGCAGATCAGCTGGCTGGCGCCGTTGCGCGAGGTCTCCGTCGCCCCGATCCGGGTCACCGTCGGCACCCCCATCCACAGCGCCTGGCAGGTGGTGGTACCGCCGGGATAGGGGAAGGTGTCGAGCAGCAGGTCCACCTCGCCGTAGGCGGCCAGATAGGCCGCGCGGGCCACCGGCGGCAGCAGATCGAAGCGCTCTGCGACCAACCCCAAGTCGTCGAGGCGCCGGCGAAACTGCGTGCGCACCGCCTCGTCCGCGAACGGCTTGCACTGGAAACGCAGCCGCGCCCCGGGCGACCGGCGCAACACCTCGCCCCAGGCGCGCAGCACCGCGTCGCTGACCTTGTGCAGCGGCTGGAACGAACCGAAGGTGACGTAGCCGTTGCGCTCCGCCGGCAGCGGCGCCACCGGCGGCGCCTCCTGCGGGGGCGAGAAGCAGACCCGGGTGTGGGGCAGACAGAAGACCCGCTCCACATACTCCGCCTCGTGCTCCGGCGGCACGCGAACCGCATCGGTCAGGTACCAGTCGACCGCCTTCACCCCGGTGGTGGCGGAGTAGCCGAGCCAGCTCGCCTGCACCGGCGCCGGCTTCCAGGCGAACACCCCCAGCCGGTTGTGGGCGGTGTGACCGGAGAGGTCGATCAGCAGATCGATCCCGTCGTCGCGGATGCGCCGCGCCGCCGCCGGATCCGGCAACCCGTCCAGCGGCGTCCACGCGGCGAAGTTGGCGCGCAGACGCTCGGCAACGGCATCGTCACAGCGTGCGGTGGGATAGGCATGGAGGATCAGAGGACGGCGGGCCAACTCCGGCAGGATGGTCTCCAGGAACAGGCCCACCGAGTGGTCGCGCAGGTCACCGCTGACGAAACCGACGTGCAGCGGGCGATCGGCCTCGCGGCTCCCCGGCCAGTCGGTGAACGGGGTCGCCCGCTCCGCCACCGCCTCGCCGAAACGCACCGCCTCGGCCAACCGGCTCGCGGCATCCCCCAGCGCACCACCATCGAGACAGAAGAGCAGGTTGCTGCGCAACTCGGGCCTCCCCGGATCGCGCGCGCAGGCCTCACGAAAACACTCCGCCGCCGCGGTCAGGTCCCCCAGATCGCGCAGCAGGCTGCCGAGGTTGGCGTATCCGCGGCCATCGCGCGGCTGCACCGCGATCGCCCGCCGGTAGCACGCCTCCGCCTCGGCGAACCGCCGGGCATCGGCCAACAACACGCCGAGATTGGAGAGGGCGGCGTAGTGGCCCGGATCGCCGGCGAGGACCTGGCGATAGATCCGCTCCGCCTCCTCCGCCCGCCCCTGAGCCCGCAACAGATCGCCGCGGGTCACCTGGACCGCAAGGAAACCGGGGTCCGCTGCGATCGCCCGGTCGCACAGCTCGGCCGCCTCGTCGAGGCGCCCCCTTTGCATACGGTGGTAGGCGAGATCGTTGAGGGCCTGGAGATGGCCCGGATCCCGTTCGAGCGCCCCGACCAACTGCCCCTCGGCCTCCTCCGGCAGACCGGCCGAGACCAGCGCCGCCGCCAGATTGACCCGGTGCTCGGCACTCGCCGGGTCGATCCGCAGCGGATGGCGGAGGGCGGCGACCGCCTCGTCCCAGCGACCGAGGGCCAGATAGGCCGCGCCCAGCACGCTCCACCCCAGCGGCGCCCGGGGCCAACGGCTGGTGAAGCGCAGCGCGACCGGCACCACCGCCGCGGGATCGCCCCCCTGATGGAGGGCCAGCACCCCCTCCACCTCCGCCTGGCACGCCGCCGCCGCATCGCGCAGCCGGCGCAACGCCGAAGCATCGAGCAGGCGATGCTGCTCCGCCACCGCCAGCATCTCGAACACCGGCGCCGGCTGCGCCAGGGCGAGCAGCGCCTCGGCGTAGTCGAACCAGCGGGAGGGCCGCTTCAGGTCGGCCTCCAGCGCCGCCTTCAGGCGGGGGAGCGCCTCGACCGGGCTGAGCGGCGCGGCGGGGCGGGAGTCACGGGACTTTTTTTTGCGGCGGGACGCGGATCGCCTCGTTTTCATGAAGCTCACTCCCCAGCGAAAAAAAAGGCCTACCCCGAATCGGGATAAGCCATCGAATAGAGATGGTGCCGGTGAGAGGAGTCGAACCCCCGACCTACTGATTACGAATCAGTTGCTCTACCAACTGAGCTACACCGGCGAAGAGGCGGAAGTATAAGGAACGCCATGGGGCGGAAGCAACCGCGTTCGGCCCGTTTTCCCATTCCGAATACCGGCAACGCCACCCCCTCCTGTACCATGATGACCTGACACGACATGAACGCCACTGGACACCACCGATGCGATCCCCCGACCTCCTCCCTGCACCGCGCATGCCCCCCCTGCTGTTCGCCCTCCTGCTCTCCCTCGCCGAGGCCGGCCACGCCGACACCGGCGAGGGGCTCGACGCCTATCGGCGCGGCGCCTACGGCGAGGCGCGCACCCACTGGGAACCCATGGCGGCCGGCGGAGACGCCACCGCCCAGTGTTATCTGGGGTACCTCTATGAGCAAGGCCTTGGGGTCAAGCGCGATCTCCAGCGTGCCGTGTCGTGGTACCGCAACGGCGCCACCGACGCCCCCCTCTGCCAACGCAGTCTGGGACTGCTCTATCGTGATGGACGGGGCGTCGGGCAGGACCTGCGGGAGGCGGTGCGCTGGTTCCGCCGGGCCGCGTTCCGCGGCGACACCCCCGCCCGCCGCCTCCTTGGCGAGGCCTACCTAGACGGCCAAGGGGTAGCACGCAGCGAATCCATGGCGCGGGCCTGGTTCCGTCAGGCGGCGGACCAGGGCGACCGCCAGGCCGCGGCCCACCTCGACGCGTTGCGCGCCCGCTCCGCCCCGGTCGCAGCCGACGCGACCGCCCCTGCCGACGCCCCGATGCTGGCGACTACCGAAACGGCCGCAACAGCGGCGCCCCCCCCGGGAGTCCGCTACCGAGTCCTGCGGCGGAGCGTGCGCCTACGGGCGCAACCCGGGACCCACAGCGAGGTGATCGGCGGACTGGAGCAGGGAGAGATCGTCGATGGAGTGATGCCCGCCGAAGAGGGTTGGGTAAAGGTCCGCCGACCGGCCACCGGCCAGACCGGCTACGTCGCGCAGTTCCTGCTGGCCGCCGAAGCCGCGCCCTGACGGTGGCGGCAGGAGGAGACGGCGCCCTTCCAGCGCAACGGCGGTTCTGCCCCCAACCGAGAGGTAATAATCCCGCACATGCCGACTGGCCGTAGTCGGCCAGGAGCGGTCATTAGGCAGCCGTCTCGTGACGCTCCACCGCTCCAAGTCGGAAAGGGCGCTCCGACGAGTTCCATCTCCTGCCGATACGCCACAACCCGAATGGGCTGCGGCGCTGTTGGCTATATGTCGGCTCGTCAGCAGAATCAGTGGGTGAAATTAGGTTCGGGTAGAACACCAACCGCATGATCCTTTTGCCTGCGCGCAAAAGGAAAGACTTTACCCCGCTCCCGACATGATCCCGACAACGAGCCTCTGGGGCACTCCGGCACCTATCGGCAGGTTACGCTGGCCGCATCCTGCCAGAGGCCCTTGGCTATCTTTGAACGAACCGCCAAATATATGAGGTAAAGCGTGTCTTCCGACTTGGGCGCCATCCGGCGTACACCGTCGTAATCAACGAAACCGACTTCCATCAGTGTCTTCAGTGCCTCTGCCAAAATAGTCGCCGATTCTTCGAAGCTGATGTTGTTATCCGGCATGGTTCCGCATTTATGCGCGACAAACATCCAGTCGTGAACGATGTAGCCGGGACCGTACCACCATGCCGAGAATTTCGGGAGGGAATGCAAAATGAGCGGCACCGAGCCGCCATCGGTATTCATCAGTCCCGGCATGATCGTTCGTCCCGAAGCAGTACGGAAAGAAAAGGCATTTATTTCGTTAGGAACAAAGACAAAACTCGGGCGATCGTTATCGAAGCCGTTCCACTTCATGGTCGGTGTATTGGCGAAGGCGCCAACACCGAGCTTGCTGTAGAAATCGTCCGCCAGATAGGCCGTCATCCAAGACCTGCCCACCTCTGCGCCAGAACGGATGAATTGGGCCACCTCCTCGTCGATCTGGTGCCGTACCTGCTCCGCCAGTTCCTGGCTGAACATCTGATCCGCCTGGCGCTTCAACGCAGCGATAGAGGTCTTGCCCATTTTGCTTCCAGCGGCCGTTGAACCAACGCAGGCCGCGGTATCGCTCATGCAGGAGACAACCCAACCGGAAAGCTTCGCGACATTGGTGTAAACACCGTATTTGAAAGGTTCGGCGCAGCCTTCTCCCCAGCTGACGATACCGTAAAGCTTGCGATCGGCCACCGCCGGGCCGCCGCTGTCTCCCTGGCAGGAGTCCTGTCGGCCTTCGTCGTGGCCAGCACAGATCATGGTGTCGGTGATGTTGCCGTGGTAGCTCGGGGGGCTATTGCATTTCCTGCGCGACACATAAGGAACGCTCACCCGCTTCAGGCGCTTGGATGTCTGCCCCGTTTCGGTGATACCCCAACCGGAGATGGTGAGACTGGAAACACTCCTGCCCAGATTCGCCTCATCAGCGGCAGAAGCTAGGGCGATTGCCTCCCCCTTTAGTTTCCCGTCGACGTGCAACAGGGCGATATCGTTGTTGTATGGTAGATCGTCGTAATTCTGGTGCGTGAAGATTTCCAGCACATTGAGCCGTTCTCCGCCATTGCCCAGCGTATCCGTTCCGCTCAGAACGTTCAGGTCGGCAGGATGCATGTCATCGCTCACGCAGTGGGCGGCCGTAACCACCCAGCTTTCCCCGATGATAGATCCACCGCAGAACTGCGCTCTTGCAGGATCCGATATCCACGAAACGAGCAGAGCAACCTGCCATTTGTGATCTTTCCACTTCGCATATTCGCCGCCCAGTATTTTTCCCTTCACGGGAACCGGCTTCTCATAATAACGATAGACGGCTTCGCGATATGGTTTTGATCCGCGCATCTCGGTAGCCAAGGCCGCAGAGGCCGTCAGCAAAGACATTAGTGCGACAAAAATACCTACGAAATTTATTTTGGCCATAACTTCCTCTAAATGTCGATTAATACACACGCGGAAAAAATATCTGAATGCGGTCCAGTGGATTTTGCGACGCCTCGTCCTCCCCCTCATTTCTTGATACGACCTCGTTGATGACGATGTTCTCGCGCTTAATCCCAATTTTATTCAAATAACTGCTCACTTGAAGGTTGCGTAGGTAAAGCAGAGCGTTGAGTGTATTCTCTCCACGCCCCTCGCCAGCAGGTTGTGAGAGCACCACTTTTGAAAACGCCAACCTCATATCGGGGAGTGCCACGCTTTCCGACGATTTATATATGCTTTCGATATAGGGGACCACCTCCCCAAGACTGAGGTCATTCTTGATCTCCAACGTATCAAGACCACTCTTTCCGATTGTTTGGTGAGCGATCGCCGCCACCCGAACATTGTCGCGTATAACATCTTCGTCATTCATCGGCTTCAGTTCGATAGACACCCAAAACGGATAGTTCCAGAACTGCTCGCGCTCAAAGGCATCTTTGATAAAGACTTTTTTCGAATATTTACTGTCAGGATTGATTTCAACCTCGGTGAAGTTGCTGGCCGGACCGTTGCTATCCAGCGCCGGAAGGTTAACTACCCTAACAAGCTGTCCGGGCGAGATGGAGCCAACCGGCATGCTGTGCGCATCAGGCTTTGTGTAGGCCAAGAAATTGCGCTCGACACGGGCGAGATTTGTGAACGCATTGCGCGAAGCCATATCGGATGGCCTGACGAATGAGCCATTCAGGTTGAGCCCCCGCGAATCGACTCTGGAGACAAAGGCTGAGTGATCGACAGCTCCTGCCACAATATTCACAGACAAATCGACACCGGCACGCATATTTTCGGCATCCTTACGCTTCTTGTTGTCCGTCAGCCACGCGCGCGCCTGCGCCGCGTAGCGACCGACAGGCCAATGCCATAAGAACGTTTCCACCCCTCGGTATTTGTCAGCCAGGGCTTTATTCCAGGTATTCTCCTCAAGAGCATCGGCAAATGCACCCGGCCTTGGAAAAAAATAGCCCGAGGGTAGTGATCTCGTTTCCGGGACCTGCCCTGGCTGTGCGGCGTGGACGTCTGGTCCAACATATCGGACCAGGATATCGAGGATGTCAGTGTCTTCACGATCGATATATCGATTGAGATAACGGGTATAGGTGCTGTTTTCATTGGGATCAGTGGAACTCTGTGCAGTTTTTCCGAAGTAGGTGGCGAATCCCATAATCATATTCGGCGGGGGTGTTTGTACGGAGCTATATCCGCCGTTTCCGACAGCTTTTGCAGTGCCATCCGGATACTTGATCTCCGAGGTATTTTCCCGGCAAGCATCGATAAGAATCAGGCTGAATCCTGGCTTTCTTCTTCTAAGTCTGGAAACGATATTATCGAGCGGAACGGTCACGTAGAGCAGGTCATCGACGGGAATCGGCTTGGGCGTATCACGGGCAGTCATGTAGTTCAATCCATCATACTGGAATCCATGACCGGAATAGTAGAATAGCGCCACATCTCCCGGATTGAGCGAAGACTCGAACTGACTGATTCTTTTCCAAATCGTATCGGCATTTTCATCGATGGAAGAGGTTACTGAGAACCCTAGAGACTCAAGCTTTTTACCGAAGGAAACGGCATCTAGACGGCCGCTTTGGAGTTCGTTCAGAACATCGTACTTCCGAATACCGATTACCAATGCCTTGCGTGGCGCGGCATAGGATTTCGGCTTATCGATATCGGGAGCTGCTGAGACTGGATCTGAAACACCTTTCGACATGGCTGGTGGTGCGTCATCAGAAGCATGAGCGATTGACACTGGCGCCAGTCCGCAACAAATTGTAGTCACAAACACCAGGAAAACAAAATTATATAATTGATGCAATATCATGATGACTCCTCCACAAGGCCCAATACAGGCAACTTCAGCACCAGAAAACCGCCCCTGCCATTCTAACAATCCATAATTTCAAAAAAATCTGTCGCCCCCATGAGTTTATAACAATTCTAACTGACCGAAATATCAGCAAGTCGCCGCGTCAGCAACTGGCCGGATTTTCTTATTAAGCATGTGAAGCGCCTAGTGGCCACAAACCAATATTTACACAAGCCATAAAACCCACCAATGAATCGAATATATCAGGAAGCGCCGGATTAATCGGAGATCGCCCCGCCTCCACTTCGAAAAATATTAGTTATGTTTCTTAATGCATTTGCAAAATCGATAAAATCAGCGCGTCCTTAGCGTACATTCATAATACCTATAATCTGATGCCGAGTGGCGCGTGTTTTTTCTTTGACGCGAGCTCTTCGCGCCATTCAAACAACTTGCGACAAAGCTCACTTATATGAACATTCCAGCAATCAACGAGCGGCAAAAAAAATCGACGTTCTCGTAGCCCGCACACGCAAAAGCCGTTCTTGGCTTTCACATGACTACACTTCGACCCGTTATCGGCGGGAATACGCTATCACTTGATTCCACGAGCTGGGCGATATGCCATCCATGACAGGAGTAGGCTACGCTGTGGATTCAAGAAGTGCAACAAAGGAGGTTCGCCGCCGCTCTACAGCATAACCCTGGAAGCATAGCACTCCATCTAAAATTCAAATATCTGTTATCAAAACAATAAGATAGCGATTCACGACGCATGAAAGTCGGAGCCACTCTGGAAACCTTTAAGCCATGCTCACCATTTCCCAAACGTGTCTTCCGTTCTCCACCTTGATAACCGCTACTGATCGACGCCCGACGGCTTCAATCCTGAAATGGATGTCCGAGTTCGAGGCGGGATCCGGCGTTCATCGAGTTGACCGACCACGCGCACCCTCCAGCGCCATCAACCATGAAGGTATATCGTGTTGGCCGTGAAGCACGCGCCAAACATCGACATGCTCTTCGCGCTTCACGCAGGAAACGATATGGGGAAAAAGCTATCCACCGACGCGGAAAACGACGCCCGACCGTTGGCACGATCACCGCTCCGTCCCCCGCTTCGCCTCTTCGATCAGCGCCGCGAAATCTCCGGAGTGCTCCGTGCGCTCCAGGCAGTGCGCACGAATGGCGCGTAGCGCACGTCCGACAGAGAACAATAGGTAGAGTAGAGAGCAGGCT